>NZ_JBFTQH010000033.1:0-51658 GCF_056398905.1 Rhizobium sp. 01T417
TTGAGTACCGTTTCAAGTTCGCAGTCGATAACCGTCAGCGCATCTTTCAGCGCGGGCGTGCCGGTCGAAAGACTATACCATTGCGCGTCCTGATAGCGCTCGACCCCTCGCCGCCCATCGAAGCCGGCGAAGGACTGCGCGATATGCTGTTGGTCGACGGCAAGCACATTGACGCAGAAGCGGCGATATCGTTCAACCACCGGCCAGGACGACGACCCGCGATTGAGACTGACGATTATCGAAGGCTGCTCCGCGGAAAGGGACGAAACCGATGTCGCGGTAAAGCCTGTCCGCTCCTCGCGTTCGCCTACGGTGATGACGCTCACCGCGCCGGCCAGGTGGCGCATAGACAGCTTGAACGCAGATTGATCGACGACAGGTCGGGTTGTCATCTCTAGCATTCGCTCTCTCCTTGGTTAGGCTGTGGCTTGCGCCTTCGCGAAACGATTGGTCGGCATCGAAAGGCCGAGGTTGTCCCGTAGCGTCTTGCCCTCATATTCTTCCCGGAAAAGTCCGCGCCGGCGCAATTCCGGCAGAACGAGCTTCACAAAATCGTCGAGGCTGGATGGCAGCGTCGGGAACATCAGGATGAATCCATCCGCCGCACGGGTCTCGAACCACTCCTCCATGAAGTCGGCAATCTGTGTCGGCGTACCGGTGATGCCATTGCCTGTGTGCTTCTCGGCGTAGTGGCGGACCAATTCACCGACGGTACGACCGCTCTTCACAAAATCGGTGAGTTCCTCAAACAGCGCCCGCGATCCCTTGGGTTCCGTCGGCAATCGATCCATCGGAAATGGCTTATCCAATGGGACGCCACGCAAATCGGCCTCGAGGAACTCGGAAAGCATCAGGCGACCGACGTCCGGGTGCATCTTGTCGATAAGGTAGTTGACCTTCGCCTGCGCCTCGGCTTCCGTTTCACCCACGTTCAGCACGACACCGGGCATGATTTTGAGGTCGTCAGGGTTACGCCCGTAGGCGGGCATACGTCCCTTGACGTTTTCGTAGAATGCGCGGTTTCGCTCGATGTTCGAGGCGAGGCTGAAAACGATCTCGGCCGTGCGTGCTGCCATGTCCATGCCGGGCTCCGAGCCACCGGCCTGCGCAATGACCGGCCGGCCCTGCGGCGAGCGCGCAATGTTCAGCGGTCCGCGCACCTGGAAGTGCTTGCCCTTGTGATTGAGCGTATGGTGCTTGGTCTTGTCATAGTAGACACCGCTCTCGCGATCGAGCAGCAACGCGCCGTCCTCGAAGCTGTCCCAGAGACCAAAGACGACATCCACAAACTCGTTGCCTCGCTCATAGCGTAGCGCGTGCGGATCCAGCCCCTCACGATTGAAATTGTAGCCCGTCTCGTCGTGGTCCGAGGTAACGACGTTCCAGCATACCCGCCCGTGGCTCAGATGGTCGATTGAGGCAAATAGCCGAGCGACGTTGTATGGCTCGTAGTAGCTGGTCGATACAGTGGCGACGAGACCGAGCTTCTCCGTCGTTACCGCAAGCGCCGCGAGCAACGACAATGGCTCGAAACGGTTCATCTTGGTCGGGATGCGCGCGAGAGCATCCGGGTCGCCGACGGCGGCGGCCGGAGAATCGGCCATGAACATGAAATCGAGTTTCGCCGCTTCGGATCGCCTGGCAACATCGAGCAGGTGGCTAAAATCGTTGGCGCCGTGAACGTCGCTTGCCGGATGCAGCCATGAGGCCGGGTGAAATCCGAACGTATAGACGAATGTACCCAGTTTCATCTTGTCGGTACGCGCCATGCCATTCTCCAGTGGGATTGTTCTTTGATTGCCCAAGGTAACGCCACGCGACTTTCTTCATCAAGAACGCAACGCTGACTTCCGTTTTAGTTTTTCTAAAGAGTCGCAGGTGCGGAGATTTGCGCCTGCCGCCGCGAGATCGCCATGACCCAGTCGCGAAACTCCGAGCCATAAGGCTTTTGCAGCGCGGAGCGGTCCCAAGCAAGGAAGTAACTCTCGCGCAACGGCATTCTGATATCGACCGGTATCACCAATGTCTGCGCTTCCAATTCGTCGGCGATCATCGACATCTGCGCGAGCACGATTCCGCGCTTGTTGATGGCGGCGTCGATGGCGCTGCTCGACAGGGTAAAGGACAAGCCGGAGGGAGGACCTTTGAAGCTCGCCCCGATCTTCTCAGCGAATTCCGCCCAGCTGGGATAGGGTGTGAAATGCCGTTCCCACTCGACATGCAGCAGCGAATAGGACAAGAGATCGGCGGCCGTCAAATTCCTGCCATCCGTCAGGGCAGGGGAGCACACTGGAACAACCCAGTCGCGAAACAGCTCGGCATAGTGATCGTGCTGCAGGACGTCCGACCCGTAACTGATCCGGAAATCAACCTCGTCGAAGCCCATTCGCGGCTCCCTGTCGCGGCCGGTCAGCCTGACGTGAGCGTCTGGATGGAGCACTTGCCAGTCAAAAATGCGCCTGCCGATCCATTTGTTGACGACCGACGACAGCGCGCTGAGAACCAGCGCATTTTCGTTGCGCGCCCGTTCGAGCACCTGCTGGGCGAGCGCAAACTGCTCAAACCCCTTCGATATTTCCCGGTGGTAGAGCCGGCCCCACTGCGTTAGCTCCACCGTCCGGCCACTTCTCTCCACCAGGGTAATGCCGATAAAGCTCTCAATTTTGCGTATCTGCTGGCTGATGGCGCCCGCAGACACGTTCAGTTCCGCGGCAGCCGCCATCACGCTCCCGCAGCGCCCGACCGCTTCGAATGCCTGCAGACCTTTCAGCGGAATTCCCCGAAACTTCTGTTCCTCGCTCAACGCGCTCCCCCATGGCTCCCGACGCTACGCAGGTTTTTCGGCCGGATGAAAGATGCCGGCAAACTGAAAGCGATCTCCGGGATGCGTGATCTCGACATAGGTCACCATGCGATCATTCTGCCACGTCTGACGAATGAGATTCAGGCACGGCTCGCCACGATCGATCTCAAGAATGCGCGCAGTCGCAGCATCGGCCGAGACCGCCCGTATCACATGCTTGGCCCGAGACCACGGCACTTGCGAGAGGAGCCATTTTGCCGGAGGCGCGGTCGCGAAGCTCTCGTCTCTTGCGAGCGGTACTGTGTCCAGCAGTATGATACGACGCTCGACTGCGGTGGGCTTTCCATCGACGATATGCAGACATTGGATCCTGAGGACTTCGGCTCCCGACGTACTGTCCAACTGTGCGGCCTCGACCGAGCCAAGGGTCTCGATCTTTCGTGTCAATATCTCGTAGCGATGCTCATAGCCCGCCAAAGTCGCCTCGGTGCCGATATCCTGGATATCCATGACCGTGCGGTCGATCTGCGGCGAGGCGACAAAGGAGCCGGTTTTGCGCTTGCGTACGACAAGCCCGCGGTCGACGAGTGCCGTCATCGCCTTGCTTACCGTCATGCGCGAACAGCCGTAGTCGTCGACGAGGTCGTGCTCTCTCGGGATCCGATGACCTGGACGCCAGTCCCCAGCCAGGATCTTCGCCTCTATATCCTTGAATATCCGGAGATAAATTGGCTCCAAGACGCGACCCCATCTTGCCGCTGGCGAAACGATATAGACGCGAAACTCGCGCCCCAATGAACCCGGTCGGCACAAAAATTGCGTCCGTCGACTTTGACGTTGACACCTTAGGCTAGCGCATATCTATTTGTATAGTCAAAAGCGGATCATAGAAGTCCGTGTCACGGGACTAAATCGGGAACTCGAACGCATCCACGGATGCGAAAACTGGAGAGATGACAATCATGATCGCACGTTCACTGCTGAAGGGCCTCGTCGGCGCTGCCTTTCTGGTTGGGGCGACGCTGTCGGCGCACGCCGCCGATACGCTTGCCGCCGTCAAGGAGGCCGGCACTCTGAAGGTCGGTACGGAAACCGCCTTTGCACCCTTTGATTTTATCGATGCCGGCGAACATGCTGGCCTGAACGTTGATCTTTTTGCCGAGATCGGCAAGGAGCTGGGCGTCAAGATTGAGTGGGTAGCGCTTCCTTGGGATGGCGTCTTCCCGGCGCTCGAAGCCGGCAAGTTCGATGTCGTCGCCGGTCCTGCAACCATCACCAAAAAGCGCATGGAGCGTTACCGCTTCACGCCGCCGATTGCCGAAGCGACCATCGCAATCCTGAAGAAAGCCGGTGACACGACCATCAGCAAGCCGGACGATATCGCCGGGAAGACGATCGGTGTCGGCAAGGCCACCTCGCAGCTCGATCAGTTGAAGGAATTTTCGGCAACGCTGTCTTCCAAGGTGGATATACGCGAATACCCCGCTTTCACTGAATCCTATGCCGATCTCGCCGCCGGTCGCATTGCCGGTGTCGCCAACTCGCTGCCGAACATCGCCTTCGTGGCCAAGCAGCGCGAGGGAACGTTTGAAGTCGTGCTGCCACCATTCGGCAAGAAGTCCTACTTCGGCTTCATTGGCCTGAAGGATGCCGACCATGCGCCGCTGATGGACGCGATCGATGCAGCACTGCTGAAGATCAAGGCTGATGGCCGTATGGCCGAGCTCCAGAAGAAGTGGTTTGGCGCCACCTTCGAAACGCCCGATGCCGTCAAGGACCCTGCGTTCTGATAGAAGACGATCGTTGATTGCGCCCCTTCCAGGGCGCAATCAAAGACGCCATCGTGCCTCCATGACAGCCAGGCGGGCAAAAGCCGGACATGTCCATCAAACTCTTTGAACTGCTTCTCTACGCGTCGATCTACACGGTGCTGATAAGCGTCGTGTCTATTTTGATCGGCTTTGCCATCGCGATCTTTCTTTCGGGCATGCTGCTGTCGAGGAAGGCTGTCTTCGTCGTTCCTGCACAAATCTTCATCAGTTTTTTTCGCGGCGTGCCGCTGCTTGTGCAACTGCTGCTTATCTACAATATGTTGCCTGCGATCGGGCTGAACGTACCGAGCATCGTCGCAGCCATCATCGGGCTCTCGCTTTGCACCGCGGCCTATCAGGCGGAAAACATGCGCGGCGGATTTGCCAGCGTCCCTATCGGTCTCGTGGAGTCGGCAGAGATGGTCGGCTTGACGCCGGGGCAGATCTTCCGACGTATCAAGGCGCCCATCGCACTGAGGCTGACGTTCCCTGCCTTGGTCAACGAGGCGATCCTGATCCTCAAGGCCTCGTCGCTGGTTTCCGTCGTCGGCGTCGTCGAATTGACACGCATGGCGCAGGATCTTGCAGGCAGCACCTTCCTGCCATTGCAGATCTTTGCTGCAGCGGGCCTCATCTATCTTGCGATCAATTGGCTGGTGGCCCTTGCCGGCGACCTCATCGAGCGCTCTCTTCCGGGATTACCGCGATGACCTTTGACATCAACGTCATCCTCGACCAATTGCCAGCGATCACAAGCGGCGCCGGCGTGACGATCCTGATCTGGGTTGTCGGCACGATTGCCGCGGCGATCCTGGGATTTTTCGTGGCTGTGGGGCGGCGCTTCGGTGGAGTGCTTCTCGACAAGGCCCTCGGTTTTGTCGTCGCGGTCCTGCGCGGGACGCCGTTCCTCATCCAGATCTTTATGGTCTACTATGGAGGTCCCTTCATTGGCCTGTCTCTCGATCCCCTGCCGGCGGGCTTGATCGGCATCTCGATCTACGGCGCCGCCTACTATAGCGAGATCTTTCGATCCGGCTTCATGGCGGTTCCCAAGGGTCACATCGAGGCTGGCGAATGCGTGGGCCTGACACAGGGGCAGATCATCCGGCGTATCCTGTTGCCTGAGATGACCATGCTCGTGCTGCCTCCGTCTTTGAACATGGCAGTTCTTCTGATGAAGGAAACGGCCGTCCTTTCGATCATCACCGTTCCCGAGTTGACAGCAACACTGAGCGCGATCGGAGCACAGCAATATGCCTTCGTCGAAGCACTCTCGGTGCTGGCACTCTTCTATTGGGTGCTCGTCGAGATCACCGGCCGGCTTGGCCGCCTCGTAGAAACGAAATTCACCAGATTCAGGTTTTTCAACGCATGAGCCTCCCAGCGATCGCAGTCAAGAATCTCGTCAAGAAGTTTGGGGAGACGACAGTCCTCCAGAACATCGACCTCGAGATCCCGCAAGGCCAGGTCTCCTGCCTGATCGGCCCCTCAGGCTCCGGCAAGAGCACGCTTCTTCGTTGCATGGCCTTTCTCGAAGAAGCAACGTCTGGAACCATCACAATCAATGGCGAGGTCCTGGGTTTCACCGAAAATGCCAAGGGCCTACGGGAGCGCGTCGCTCCTGCCGCCAACCGTGCGATCCGCGCCCAGATCGGCATGGTGTTCCAGCAGTTTAATCTCTGGCCGCACATGACTGCGCTCGGAAATGTGAGCGAGGCACTGAAGACCGTTCAAAAGATGAGCCGCAAGGATGCTGAAGAACGAGCCATGGCGCAACTTGTGAAAGTCGGTCTTGAGGCCCGGGCAGGGCACTATCCGTCGCAGCTTTCCGGTGGACAGCAGCAGCGCGTGGCCATCGCCCGAGCGCTTGCCCTCAAGCCGAAGATCATGCTTTTCGACGAGCCGACATCCTCCCTCGACCCGGAACTGACCGGCGAAGTGCTGAACGTCATGCGCGATCTCGCCGCTGAGGGAATGACGATGGTCGTCGTGTCACACGAGATCGGTTTTGCGGCCACCGTCGGACAACAGATCGCGTTCCTCGACCACGGCAGAATCGTCTTCACAGGTCCTCCGCAGGAGGTCTTCAGGAAGCCGCGCAATGCGCGGCTTGAGCAGTTCCTCGACACCTATCTTGATCGCGGAGCGTCGATGTTGCTGTGAAGGCGCCGAGCCTACGTTCACTCATTTGATGTCATCTAGGTGAACGCGCACCCAACGGCTCCATGCCAGCAGGCAGTAAACCGACGATATCGCCGACATCGCACGGTCGCTGGCAAGGCGCGGCGGACAGTATAGCCTGACCGGATGCCAGGGACGGTCGGTGCCGGGCACGATATCTTGGGTAGCACGCTAAGGCGCCGATCGCGTTGATGTTTGCCGCCTGAACCTGTCGATCCGCTTGAAACCGCGTCCCCCGCGCCTGCTGCGGCTTTCGGTCCTGCCAGGCTCGCACTGGGCCGCAACGGCGTTGCCGTCCTCCACTGGCGTTTCGGCCCTTCGGGTGCCGGCCAGCGCTTGAAGCCCGGCTTTTGGACCGCCGTAGCAGGTCGCGATGGTCGCGACCCCAAAGCGGAGGTTCCAACATGACAAGGCAGCAAACCAGCCAACGATCCGACATCCACGCCCGCATCACCGACAAGATCATTGCCGCTCTCGAACAGGGTGTCCGTCCCTGGATCCAACCCTGGCATAGCGCATATCCGTCCGATCCGGTCTCACGACCGCTGCGCTTCAATGGCGCAGCCTATTCCGGGATCAACGTCATTCTCCTCTGGTCGGAGGCAATCGCCCGCGGCTTCTCGTCCTCGACCTGGATGACATTCCGCCAGGCGCTCGAACTTGGCGGCGCGGTTCGCAAGGGCGAAAGCGGAACGACCGTCGTCTTTGCCAGCTCGATCATCCGTAGCGAAACGGCTGATGGCGGCGATGACGTCGAGCGCTCCATCCCCTTCATGAAAGCCTACACCGTCTTCAATGCCGATCAGATCGATGGCCTCGATGCCCGGGCTGACAAGCCAGCAAGCCTGTCGGATCCATTCGACCGCATCGGTGAGGCCGGTCGCTTCTTTGCCAACACCGGCGCCATGATCCGGCATGGAGGTTCGTCGGCCTATTACGCCGCAGCCCACGACTATATTCAGATGCCGCACTGCGACGCCTTTAGGGACGACGCTTCTTACTTTGCCATCATCTGCCACGAATTGACGCATTGGACGTCGGCAAAGGGACGGCTCGATCGCGATCTCAGCCGCTATGGGACGGATCGCAGTGAGCGCGCCCGGGAAGAACTGATTGCGGAACTGGGCAGCGCATTCCTGTGCGCCGATCTCGGGATCGTTCCGGAACTTGAACCGCGTCCCGATCATGCAAGCTACATCGATAGCTGGCTGACCGTGCTCAGCGGTGACAGGCGCGCAATCTTCACAGCCGCTTCACAGGCGCAGCGTGCCGTCGATTATCTGCACCATCTGCAGCCACGCATCGAAGACGAGGGGGCGGCGTGAGCCGCCCTTTCACGCCTGACGATGCCGCATGGAAAACAGGACCCCGCCCAATCCGAGCGGGGTCTTCCCATTTACTTGTTCAATGCATCCTTCAGCGCCTTTGCCGGCTGGAAGCTCAGCTTTCTGGCAGCGGCCACCTTGATGGTTGCACCGGTGGATGGATTGCGGGCCTCGCGCTCCGGTGTTGTCTTCACCTTGAACTTGCCAAAGCCCGGCAGGGACGTTTCGTTGCCGGCGACGGCTGCGCTGGTGATGGAGGCGATCACGGCTTCCACGATTGCCTTGCCCTGAACTTTGGTCAGGCCATGTTCGGCGGCGATCTTGTCAGCGATTTCGTTGGTGGTTGTCATTGTTTCCCCTTTCGTCAATTGAGAATCCCTGCCATCCGCTTCTCGCGCTGTCATCGGCGCACCGCAGTAAAAGAGGGTTAAACGACTGATTTCCACAGCTTCTGATTAAAATTCGCCAGCGGTGACCGCTGATCGGGTCGCGGCTGGCAAGATACCCTGGAGTGCTCGGGAAGCTTTTCGGGCCAGCCCCTCCAGTAATAGGCCAATCGCTTCCTCTTGCTGTCAACACCGTCTTCGACCGTATCTCCACCGGCAACGCATGTCGTTGGACCCGAAGCGGTATTGCGTACGTGTGCGAAACTTCCAGATACAGACGTAGAAGTCGTCGCGGTTGAAGCGCTTCAGCGACGGAAGTCTGCGCTGTGCGGGTCAATACCACACAGCCCTCTCGTACGACCAACAGCTCCCAACACGTCCAGCTCAGATATGTCGTCGACACGTCACGGCGAGCTTGAACCCAAGGCGCCCGACCCCCAGCGACAGGACAAAAGCGACCGGCCATGCGATAACGAAAGCGTTGGCCCATTCAGAAAGCCACGCCGGAATTGAGGTCGCGTGGATAAAGCCGAAGAATCCGGTCATGAGGAATGCCATCATTCCTGATATAAATAATTGAGCGACAATAATTGTTTTCGTGTCGTGCATGCAAATCTCCACTTGATAAGGTGGAGCGCTCACGGCAGCACCACCTTGATTGAAGGTCGGTGCCGTGGGTTCGCATCAGCGACTTTCCCGAGAACGGGGGCCGGAATAACCACACCGGCCTGAAACTTTTCGACACCCGTTCCTGACTTCAGATGTGTCGGGTGTCAAGGCGGCTCAAAGACCCTCGAAGCGAAAGCCGCATGTCGATCGGACCTCATCCACAGGGCAGATATGCAATCTTTCTGGCAAGCCAACAGCCAACGGTGAGGCCCGATACGGTACCATCGGCGTCACGGTGGACCTGGACCGTCCAGTCGCCGGGTGGAGCGGCGTCCATCGACCGTCTGGTGGTGATGACCCAGACATCCACGGCGAGAGCATACATGCGCTCCACCGGGCCGGTTCCGAACATGCCTTCGAAGCTGGCATAAGCGGCGCCGCCGCGCGCTTCGATATGGAGGTGAGCTTCGAGTTCTTCCGACCAGTAGCGTCCAGCGATGCCTACGCCGTCAGCCCATTCGACAGGGGTCAGAGGACGGGCCGTCACCTCAAGGTTTTCACTCTCACGACGCATGACGAGCATCTCACCTTGTTTCTTCAAGGCGAGCGCGTGTCCGCGGGCAACACCGTCCGCAGAGACGGTAAGCCGCGCCGCGGCGGGGGCGTAGTGGAGCTTGATGCCAGCGGTGTCTTGAACGGTCCTAAGGATGAGACCCTGGTCATCGTCGAGCCACAACCCGTCCCAGCCTTCGGGGCGAACGGTTTCGTTGGAAGCTTCGCGCCCGAGCGCAGCGTCGAGAATTGCGGTGGCAGCTGTAAACGAGCTTGCATCGTGGTTGAACATCACAACCACCGAAACCCGCTCCTCTGCTGCGTGAAGCCGAAACGAGCTGAAACCGCGCAGGCCGCCGCCGTGGCCAGTGATCTTGGCGCCGCGCCAGGTATCGCGGCGCAGGCCAAAGCCGTAGCTTGCCGGCGTTCCGTTTCGGTAGGTCACCGGACCCGATATGCGGTTATAGAGGCTGTCAGGCTCGTCGCGCGTCTCGTCGATATGGCATTCCCAGGCCAGCAGGTCGTCGAGCGAGGCAACAATGCCGGCGTCGCCAAACCAGTAGATGCCGTTTTCCGCCGGAAGAAAGCCGACGTCGTCGTTGCCCTCATAGCCGACCACCTCGTCGGGGGGGTAGCGGGTGTCTGGCGCGAGCTCGGCCGTCTTCATGCCGGCGGGTGCAAAAATCCTCTCCCGCAAAAGTTCGCCGAAGGAGCGGCCCGTGCCGTCCTCGATCATCTCGCCGAGGATGCGGAAATTGCCGTTGTTGTAGGAGTAGAGCTCGCCTGCCGGGAAGTGGCCGGTCTTCGAGCGCGCAAGCAGCGGGAGTGCGTGCTCGCGCGTAAACTCCGCCTCCGGCTTGGCACCCTGCAGAACCGTCAGCGCCCAGTAGTCGCGCAAGCCCGACTGGTTGTGGCAGAGTTCCGCAACGCTTGGCAGCCTGTCGCGATAGCGCGGAAGATATGCGCTGACCCTGTCGTCCAGCACTGCGGGATCGCCAAACTGATCGAGCAGCAGCGCGCAGGTGAACTGTTTGGAGAGCGAGCAGATCGGCATGCGCGTCTCGGCCGTCATCTGTACCTTGCGGTACATGTCGGCGAACCCCCAGGCGCGCCGGGCGACCACCTGTCCATCCTTCACCACCCCTGCAACGCCGCCGGGTCCCTTGTAGCGGCCCGGCAGGAGGTTGAGCATCCGCTCTAGCGCGGCGGTGTCGATGCTGGTCATGACGCGTGCCTTGAATTGTCGCGAACTATGGAAGTGGAGGGGTGGTAGAGCGCCCGAAACGGGCGCGTCTTTTCAGGATGGGGAGATGAAGGCTAAACCGCCATCGGCAAGATGTCAGCTCGCCTCGGAAAAACGCAGATGCGTGGAGGGCTCAGCGGCGGCAAGGAAGGAAAGCAGATCCTCACGCGAGAGCGCCGCGCAGCCCGCGGTCGGAGAGTAGTTTGGCCGGGCGATGTGCAGGAAAACGGCACTGCCTGCACCCGCCACCGGCGGGTCGTCGTTATGCCCCAGGACGACGACGATGTCATAGACATCGTCCTCCATCCACATCTCCTCGTGGCTCGCGGCGAAGGGTAGCTTGACCTGGCGGTTGTAGTCTGGGTGCACGGGGTCGTCGCACCAGCCGTCGAGGCGGTCCATGGCGCGGCAGGGAAACGGCGATACCGGCTTGCCGATCCGGTCGGCGCGGTAGAATAGCTGGCGGATCGGCCAGCGCCCGATCGGGCTCGCACCGTCACCTTCGACCTTTTCGTTGGCGGGACGCATGCCGCCGCGGCCAATGGCACAGCGCCAGCGCTTATCTCCATAGGCGGCCTGCCAGCCGTCGCCGTTGCGCGTTACGATCAGATCCAAATTCGAACACCTTTCTTGACGTGAAATCACTGGTCCAGTGGAAAGTGGCATGCGACCGTGTGGCCGCCGCGGTCCGACAGCGCAGGCTCCTCGCTCCGGCAGATCGCCTGTGCAAAGGGACAGCGCGTATGGAAGCGGCATCCGGACGGCAGGTTCATCGGGCTCGGAATGTCGCCGGTGAGCAGCGGCCGCTCACGGTTTCGCTGATGCGGATCGGGACGCGGAACCGCCGACATCAGGAACATCGTATAGGGATGGCGCGGCTTTGCGAAAATTTCCTCTGTCGTCCCGACTTCCACCATCCGCCCGAGGAACATTACCCCGACCCGATCGGCAAACTGGCGTACCACGCTCAGATCGTGGGTGATGAAGAGATAGGTTAGCTTCAGTTGTTCCTGGAGATCGCGCAAGAGGTTCAAGACCTGCGCCTGGATCGAGACATCGAGTGCCGAGACGGCCTCGTCGCAGACAACGAATTCGGGATTGTTGGCAAGCGCCCTAGCAATACCTATGCGCTGCCGCTGCCCGCCGCTGAACTGGTGGGGATAGCGGCGCAGGAGCTGTCGGCGCAGCCCGACCATATCGAGCAACTCGCCGCAGCGTTCTTCGATTTCGGCTCGGGTACCGTATGCGTGTGCGCGCAAAGGCTCGGCCAAAATGTCCTTGACGCGCTTGCGGGGGTTCAGGGAGGCGAATGGATCCTGAAAGACGATCTGCAGCTTCTTGCGCATTGCCCGCATTGCAGGCTCGTCGAGCGCGTGCAAGTCCTGACCGCGATAGTGCACGGCCCCTTCCGTGCGCTCGATCAGCCGAAGCATCACGCGGCCGAGCGTCGTCTTGCCGCAGCCCGACTCCCCCACGAGCGCGAAGGTTTCCCTTTCGCGGATCTCGAGATCGATGCCGTCCACGGCGCGGATCACCTTATGCTGAGAGCGGAAGAAGCCCGTGCCGACAGGGTAGTGCTTGCTCAGCCCGGCGGTGGAAATCAGAACGTCGCTCACGCCTTTGCTCCCTCTTTGTCATGCAACCAGCAGCGCGCCTTGTGGCCATTGCCGAGATCCGTCAGTTCAGGCTGCTTCAGCTTGCAGATTGGCATCGCATCGCCGCAGCGGGGGTGGAAACGACAGCCCGCTGGAAGTTTCGCAAGATTCGGCACCACACCTGGAATGCTGTTCAGGCGTTCCGCCGTGCGTTTTTCCGTCGCTTTCGGGATCGAAGCGAGCAGGCCGCGCGTATAGGGATGCGACGGCCGGTCGAAGAGGTCGAAGACATTGGCCTGTTCGACGATCTGGCCGGCATACATCACGTTCACCTCGTCGCACATCTCGGCGATGATACCGAGATCGTGCGTGATCATGATGATTGCAGTGCCGGCTCGCTCACGCAGTGCCATCATCAGCCTGAGGATCTGCGCCTGCGTGGTTACGTCGAGCGCCGTCGTCGGTTCGTCGGCGATCAGGAGCTTCGGTTCGCAGATCAGCCCCATGGCGATCATCGCCCTCTGGCGCAACCCCCCCGAAAGCTGATGCGGATAAACGTCGAGGCGTGCCTTTGGCTCTGGAATACCCACCGTCTCGAACATCTGCAGCACCTTTTCACGGATGGCGCGCTTGTTGAGGCCGGTGTGAATGGCAAGGGGCTCGCCAACCTGCTGAACCATGGTCTTCACGGGATTCAGCGAGGTCATGGGCTCCTGAAATACCATTGAAACCTCGCGACCGCGCCTGCGCCGCATCTCGTCGCTGTTCAGCCGCGCCAGATCGGTCCCGTCAAGGATAATGCTATCGGCACTCACCGTTCCCGGCGGCGAAGGGACCAATCCCATCAGCGACAGCGCCGTGATGCTCTTGCCGGAGCCGGATTCCCCGACCAGACCGACGATCCGCCCGCGCCCGACGTCGAACGACACACCGTCAACTACCCGGACGGGGCCGTTCTGCGTCTTGAATTCCGTGCGCAGGTTGCGCACGCTGAGCAATTTGTCTCGGTTTGTCATCGTCGCGCCCCTCAGTCCTTCATGTAGGGATCGAGCGCGTCACGCAGTCCGTCGCCGACAAAATTGAACGCCAGCACCGTGATCAGGATCGCAACGCCGGGCATGATCGCAACCAGGGGTGCGGAGAAGAGGTATTCCTTGCCCTTGGCCACCAGGAGACCCCAGCTGGCTTCGGGAGGCTGAACGCCGACGCCGAGGAAGCTGAGGCTCGATTCCCACATGATCGCGTCGGGAATGCTGAGCGAAAAGAGAACAATCAGTGTCGGAACGACGTTGGGGAAGATGTGGCCGACCATGATCGCCACCTTCTTCGTACCGTTCGCGCGCGCCGCCTCGATGAACTCTTTCTCCTTGACGGCGAGTGTCTGTGCGCGCACCACGCGGGCCACTCCGGCCCAGCCAACGAGGCTGAGCGCGATGAAGATGTTAAAGAGGTTCGCCCCAAGCGTGTACATCACCACCATCGCCAGCAGGAGCGACGGGAAGGCGATCATCATATCGGCCAGCCGCATGATCATGAAGTCGACCCGACCCCCGTAGTAGCCGCTGACAACACCAAGGACTGCTCCAATCATCAGGGAGATGAAGCTCGGCACGATACCGACGACCAGAGATATCCGGGCGCCATAAAGAATGCGGGTCAGGAGATCCCGGCCGAAGTTGTCCGTACCGAGCCAATAGGTGGTGGACGGCGGAAGGAACTGCTCGTTCAGCGCCACGCGGTAGGGATCATGCGGACTGATGAAGGAAACGAACAGCGCCACGAAGACGAGACACCCGACCATGATCAGACCGGCCATCGCCATTCGGTTCCTGCAAAAGATCCTGATGCCGTCGCGCAGGAAACTGTCGTTGCCCGCATCATCCGCAACGTCCGGGATGGTTTCGGCGATCTCAGTCATTTCGAACCTCCCTTCATTTCGGAGCGAATGCGGGGGTCGAGAACCGAATAGAGGATATCGGCAACGAGATTGCCGAAGATGACGAGGACGGTGGCGAATAGCACCGAGCCCTGCAGAAGCGGCATGTCGCGCGCCTGGATGGCGCTGACCGAAATGCGGCCTACGCCTGGGATGCCGAAGATCGCTTCGGTGATGACTGCGCCCGACAGCAGCCCTGCGACCTGGATCGCCATGATGGTCACGACCGGGATAAGCGCGTTCTTCAGCGCATGCCGTCGGATCACCATCAATTCGCGAAGGCCCTTGGCGCGAGCCGTGCGGATATAATCGTGGCGCATGACCTCAAGCAGGCTGGAGCGGGTGAGGCGGGCGATGACGCCAGCCGAACTCCATCCGAGCACGATCGCTGGCATGATCACATACTGGTATCCGTAAAAACCGGACACAGGCAGCCATTTCAGCTTCAGAGCGAAGACATACTGCATCAATAGGGCCGACCAGAAGATCGGCATCGAAACCCCAAGAAGCGAGAAGCCCATGAACAGGTGATCGAGCAGCGAATCCCGCCTGACCGCCGACAGCACGCCCACCGGAATGCCGATCACCCAGGACACGAGTGCCGCACAGATCGTCAAGATGAGCGTGCTCGGGAATGCATTGAGGATGAGCGTCGTCACGTCGCGATTGAGCTTGATCGACACGCCGAGATCGCCTTGAAGGGCGGCGAAGAGGAACCTGAAGTATCGCGTGATCAGCGGATCGTCGAGGTGCATCTGGGCGCGCACGCGGTTGATGACGTCGGCGCTGGCATGCTCCTTCATCAGAAGCGCTATGGGATCACCGGGTATCACGTTGAGCATGATGAAGAGCAGCGCCGTGATGCCGATCAGAACTGGGATCGACATCGCGATGCGCTTTATCACGAAGGTCAGCATCGAAAGTGGTCTTTCATCGAATCTCGCCGGAACAAGGATCGCCGGCAAATGGATCCTGCGAAACCGCAGGGAAACAAGAGGATGGCGGGCCCCTTTCGAGGCCCGCCACGCCGGTTAAGTCCTATTCGACTTCCATCTTGTAGTAGCTCATGTCGCTCCAGCCGTTCCACGGCACCACGAAGTTCTTCACCCGGGGCTGAACGACATAGTTGTGGTCAAGGCTGAATAGCGGCACCCAGGCTGCATCATCCTGCACGATCCGATCCGTCATCTTCTGGTACAGCGCGCAGCGTTCCTCAGGGTTGGTCATCGAGCGCGCCTTGTCGAGCGCCGCAAAGACCTGCTCGTCGTTGTTGTTGTAACCGCGAACCGACGTGCCGCTCTTGCTGAAGAACGTGTAGAAGAAATTGTCCGGATCATTAAAGTCCGCCGACCAGTTTTGCGTGTAGTTGTCGACGGTCCCCGCCTTACGGGCCGCAAAATATGCGGATTCGTCCATCGTGTTGATCTCGGCGTTGAAGCCAGCTTCCTTGATCTGGGCCTGGATGATCTGGTTCATGTCGGACCAACGCGAGGACCAATTGCTGGCCTGGGTCAGCTTGATGTCTACCCCGTTGGGGTAACCAGCCTCTGCCAGTAGCGCCTTGGCCTTCTGCGGGTTGTACTCGATCGGCTTGGCCTCGGCATAGCAGGTCAGTCCACGCGGCATGACGCCGTTTTCCAACTTGCCCTTGCCATAGAAATTCTTGTCGAGAATTTCCTGGCGGTTGATGGCCATCTGGAACGCCTTGCGGACGCGCACGTCGTCGAAGGGCTTCAGCGCCTGATTGATGTGGTAGTAATAGATGCCGACGCGTGGACCGGATCGAATCTGGTCCTTCCATTGGTCACTGCCGGCGAAATAGGGCAGCTGCGACGATGCGTAGTCGATATCGAACACATCCAGCTCGCCCGACTCGAAGAGAAGTCGCAGTGTTTCGGCATCGGCGACCACGCGGATGACGATCTGGTCGAGCTTCGGGCGACCCTTGAAATACTTGTCGTTGGCCTCAAGGACCTGACTGTCGTTGAGGGTGTATTCCGTCAGTTTGAACGGCCCGGTTCCGTTGGTCGTTTCCGGCGTAAGGCCGTACTTGTCGCCAAGCGGTTCGGTGAATTTGCGATTGTAGATCGACGCACCGGGGCTCGCCAAGAGGGCGATGAAGGCCGCGTAAGGCTCCTTCAGGACGATCTTGACAGTGTATTTGTCCACCGCCTGCAGACCGGGGACCGTGGTGGCGGATCCATCCAGGCGCTCGGTGGCACCATCGACGAAATTGAGAATATCGGTGCTCAGCGCCTTGGTCTTGGGGTCGAGCATGCGGTCGAAGGTGTAGACGACGTCATCCGCAGTCAGCTCCTCGCCATTGTGAAACAGAACGCCTTTGCGCAGGTGGAATATGTAGGTCTTGCCGTCTGGCGAAACTTCCCAGCTCTCGGCAAGCCCGGGGGTGAGCTGCGACTGGCCCGGCCCGCTCGTTTCGGCCTCGACGAGCCGGTCGTAAACGTTGAGCGGCAGTGTGTAGAAATCCTGCGTCATCTGGACGTCGACGGTCTTCGGATCCTCCTGATAGGCGATCTTCAAGACATGGTCGGCCGCAAGACTGGTCGAAGCCATCGCAAGCGTAATGAGGCCCGTCGCCATCATAAACTTGGCTTTGTTCAGCATTTGAAATTCCCTCTTTTTCTTGTTTCCCCATCCGGGGCAGCGCTTGTCGCTTCCCCGTGCTGACCGGTTCCCGGTCCAATTATTGTTCAGCGTCTGCCAATTCCCTCCCGGTGCCTTTTGTGCCCCCGTGCAAGACAGGTTCGGCCATCACTTTTCCGCCCGGTGCAGGACGCTCCCAGGCTCCCCCATGCTCGAGTTGTAGCATTTCTTGAATGCCCTGCCTGCGCCGGATTGTCCTGAACCGATCACCGTCCACAAGTACCTCGGCAAGAAGATCGCGCGAGTTGTAGGTCGATGACATCGACGCGCCATAGGCGCCGGCGAGATCGAAAGCCAAAAGCTCACCGGCCCGCAGTTCACCGAGCCCATCGTAGCGTCCAAATTTGTCGGAGCTTTCGCAAATTGGCCCGACGAGGGTATAGGTGCATGTTGCATCGTTGAGTTGCGGTTCCTGAAGGGGAAGAACCGGATGGTGGGCGTCGTAGAGCGCCGTGCGCATAAGGTCGTTCATTCCCGCATCGAGGATGCCCATGCATCCGTCCTGCATGTCCTTGAGGTAAAGCAACTCGCTCACCAGCAACCCCGCCCGCCCGACGAGCCAGCGGCCCGGCTCGACGGCAAGTTTGCAGCCGAGATGGCCAACTGTCTCGGCGATGATCGCGGCATAGCGCCCAATGTCCGGGCCCGGTTTATCGCCGGAGGCAATCCCAATGCCGCCGCCGAGGTCGAGGCGCGGCACGGACAATCCCCTGCCGCGCATCTCCGTTACCAGCTCGGCCATTGCCGAAAAGGCGCGGCGGAACGGCTCCATGTCATGTATTTGCGATCCGATGTGAACGGCGACGCCAACCGCTTCCAAATCAGGCGCCGCAGCAACCTGGGCGTAGAGGTCGGCCACCTGGCCGATCGCGATTCCAAACTTGCTGTCCTTCGTCGCGGTGGTGATTTTCGCGTGCGTCTTGGCATCGACGTCGGGATTGACTCGCAATGCGACCGGCGCGCGCTTGCCGAGTGCACGGGCGACCTCGGCGACCACGCTGATTTCGGCCGCC
The DNA here is from genome assembly GCF_056398905.1 of Rhizobium sp. 01T417. NCBI lineage: Bacteria > Pseudomonadati > Pseudomonadota > Alphaproteobacteria > Hyphomicrobiales > Rhizobiaceae > Rhizobium > Rhizobium sp. 01T417. Next base: position 18,119 of record NZ_JBFTQH010000033.1, read on the forward strand.
GACTCGACATTGATCTGGTGAATGCCGACCTCAATTGCGCGGGCGATCTCGGCGCGGGTCTTTCCGACGCCGGAGAAGATGATCCTTGACGCTGGTACGTCCGCTGCCAGTGCACGCTCCAGCTCTCCTCCGGAAACGATGTCCATCCCGCATCCGAGTTCTGAAAGCAGGCGAAGCACGGCGATGTTGCTATTGGCTTTGACGGCGTAGCAGATCGCGACGTCGATGGGGGCGAGTGCTCGCGAAAGTGTCCTGTACGCCGATCGGATGGCGCCGGCGGAGTAGCAGTAAAATGGCGTTGGAATGGCGGCGGCAACCGCGCCCAGCCGCACATCCTCGATATGCAGAGCGCCTGCTCGATAGGCGAGCCAGCGCCGCTCGTCATCCTGCCAGGTCTCTTCTTCGACGTATTTTGTCATCGCCCGTCACGCATGTTTGGGTTCCGGCAGCGATAGTTTCAGACCCTGAATCCTGAGGGAAATAATTGATAGGGCGCTCTTATTCATTTCTGATATATGAGAGGCTTCACCTGCGCTCTCGTCAGGAGGGGAAAGGCACCGAAGCGAAAGGCTCAGACCGATGAGGCTCAACCAACGCCAGATTGAGGTCTTCAACAGCATCATGATCAGCAAAAGCGTGACCGCGGCGGCCGCGGCACTGGGAACGTCACAGCCGACCATCAGCCGAGAGCTCAGAGAAATGGAGCAGCGGATCGGCTTCGACCTTTTCGTGCGCTTCGGCAAGCGTTTGACACCCACGAACCAGGCACTTTTGTTACATGAAGTCGTTCGCCGGTCCTTCCTCGGCATGGAAGAAATCAGCCGTGCTGCGTCGGCGATCCGCATGCACAACGCTTCCAACCTAAGGATCGCCACGATCCCGGCATATGCCGATTCCATCATCCCACGCGTGGCGCAAAAACTTCTGAAGCATCGCCCGGCGGTTCATCTCTCCCTGCATTCGCTGGAGGAGGTTTCCCTGCAACATGAAATGGCAACAACGGTCTTCGACATGGGTGTGACCGAAGGCCGGTTCGAATATCCTGGCGTAGCCTCTCAGCGGATCGACGTTGGCGATCAGGTATGCGTCGTGCCGATCGGCCACAGGCTTTCGCAAAAGAACCTCCTTGAACCCGCAGATTTCGACGGCGTACCATTTGTCTATTTCTCGCAGGACGATCCCTATCGAAGAAAACTCGACGACATATTCCTGGCCGCAGGAATTTCGCGCAGCTATGCCGTCGAGACGACGACGGCCACCAGCGTATGTTCGATGGTTGCCGCCGGCGTAGGTGTGTCAATCATCAATCCGCTGACTGCTGCAAACCATGTCGACAAGGGAGTGGTATTGCGCAGGCTGAGCGTCAGCGTCCCATATACGCTTGCCGTGTGGCGCCCGGTTCGAAGGACGCGATCGACGGTCATTGAGAGGTTCCTCTCGGTCCTGACCGAGGCTGCCAACGAGATGCGGGCAACTTTGCACTCCGCGCTGGATAGAAAGTAAAGCAGACCACGCCGCGGGCTTGAACGCAAAGCTTCTTGGCTGCTCGGCACGTGCACATCGTGGGTCGCGCCATGACCTAACGCAGGAAGCGTCTGAAACGACGCAGCGCCAGCCAGAAAAACACACTCGCGATGACAAGAAGCGCCAGAAGCTGTGGCCAGACCACGTCGAGCTGTGCTCCTCGGAACAGGACCGCCTGCGCCAGAATGACGAAGTGCGTGTTCGGCGCCAGCAGCATGATATTCTGGATAATATCAGGCATGCTCTCGCGCGGCGTCATGGCGCCCGACAATACCTGAAGCGGCAGTAGCACGAGGATCAGGAGCAAGCCGAACTGCGGCATCGATCCGGCAATTGTCGCCAGGAAAATCCCCATCGATGTCGTGGCGAAGAGAAACAATGCCGTGCCGAGAAGGAAGATCGTCAGCGACCCCTCGATCGGAACCCCCAGGAGCCCCTTGACGACGACAAAAAGGGAAAAGCTCGTCGCCAGTAAGACGACCAGCCCCATTGACCAGATCTTGCTTACCATGATTTCGATCGGCGTGACGGGCATTACCAACAAGTGTTCGATGGTGCCATGTTCCCGCTCCCGAATAAGGGCAGCCCCTGTCAGGACGATAGACAACATCGTGATCGAGGTAATGATGTTGTTGATCGATCCGAACCAGGACTTGTTCAGCGACGGATTGAAGCGGTTCCGCAGCGTCAGGTCCACCGAGACATTGTTCGCGCCGCGGTAGCGGTCCATGAATTCATTGACCTCGCTCGTGACAATGCTCTGAATGTAGCCGCTGCCGGTGAAAGCCTGGCTCATTCGGGTTGCATCGACGTTGAGCTGGATCGTTGGTTGCCGACCGGCAAGGACGTCCCGCTGGAAATTTGGTGGAATGTTGAGGGCAAACGTGTCCACCCCTGCGTCCATCCGCTGGTCCATCTCTGCAATCGAGATCAGCTTTGGCGGCACGAAATAGGGTGGGGTGAAAGCGGTGGTAATGCGCCCCGAGAGTGGCGACTGGTCTTCATCGACGATGGCGATCGCGGCGTTGTTGAGTGTTTCCGGAAGCGCGCTGGAGCCTGTGTATATTTGCAGGCTGAAGGCATACACGATCAGCAACATCAGCATCGGGTCGCGTGCAAGCCCTCTCAGTTCCTTGATGCCAAGCTGGACGATGTTGGACCAACCCATATCAACTCTCCTGCTTCTTCAGCAGTACCGCGCCGGCGACAACCAATATGGGAATTGCAATCAGCAAAGGAACAAACGAGCCAGCCAGCCCCGAGAAATCGAGCGCCTTTGAAAAGGTACCGCGTGAAATCGTCATGAAATAGGTCGCCGGATAGATCTGGCCGATCAGGGCGCCCGCGCCCTTCAGGGAGGAAACCGGATCGGTCATGCCGGAATACTGGGTCGCGGGGATGAGCGTCAAAAGCGCCGTTCCGAAAATCGCTGCGATCTGGCTGGACATGAACGTCGACATGAAGATGCCGATCGAGGTGGCGATGATCACGTAAAGCACCGCGGCTGCCGCATAGGTCATGAAACTGCCGGTGAACGGTACCCTGAAAACGAGGGTTGCGAAGGCAACCAGAAGCAGGAAGTTTGCAATGCCGAGCATCACGTAGGGCAACTGCTTGCCGAGAAGGAATTCCAGCCGCGTGACCGGGGTCACATATAGATTGATGATAGAGCCCAGTTCCTTTTCCCTGACCACGCTGAGTGCGGCGAGCATCGCCGGAATGAGCAGCAGAAGCAGGGGAATGACGGCCGGAACCATGGCGACAAGGCTTTTGACGTCGGGATTATAGCGGAAGCGGGTTTCAATGCTGAATGCGCCCTGGGTCGCGGCGGTACCATAGAGCTTCTTTGCGCGTGCGGTCAGCCAGTTGGCATGCATTCCCTGGACATAGCCGCCGATCGTCTCTGCGCGCTGTGGCATGGCGCCATCGATCCAGGCGCCAATCTCGACGGGATCGCCGCGCAGCACCTTTCGGCCGAAGCCAGGCGGTATCTCGATCGCGAGGCTGATCTCGCCGTCGCGCATCCGTCTGTCCATCTCGGCGTAGTCGCGGATCGGGTCTTTCTCGATGAAATATCGCGAGCCGGAAATGTCGAGCACATAGTCACGGCTAATAGTGGAATCATCACGATCGAGGACCGCAAACGTCAGATCATCCACGTCCATGTTGATGCCGTAGCCAATGACGAACATCAAGATGACACTGCCGAGCACTGCGAGAGTGGCTCGAATAGGATCACGCTGTAGTTCCAGAGCCTCGCGCCTCGTATAGCTGAACATGCGGCGAAAATCGAAAATACGTCGCCTGCCGGTGATCTGTCCATGACCCGGGCCCAGCAGTTTCGAGGTATCGGTCGTCTCTGCGGCAGCACTCTTGACGACGGGTGATATGCCGGCCGCCTCCTCGAGATATGCGACAAACGCGTCCTCCAATGTGGGGGAATTCCTGCTCTTGGTGATCGCCTCCGGGGTATCGCTGATCAAGACCTTGCCGGCGTGCATCAACGAGATACGGTCGCAGCGCTCAGCCTCATTCATGAAGTGCGTCGAAATGAAGATCGTCACATTGTCCTTGCGCGAGAGATCGACCAGGATCTGCCAAAAGGCGTCTCGGGCGATGGGATCGATGCCCGACGTCGGTTCGTCGAGGATAAGGACGTCCGGCGCATGTATCATCGCAACCGCCAGCGACAGGCGCTGACGAATACCGAGTGGCAAGCCGTCAGGAAACGCATCCATCACACCTTCGAGGTCGAAGCGTTTGGCCATCTCCTCGACGCGAACCGATATCGTGCTTGTCGGCAGCTTGAAGAGGTGGGCGTGCAAATCGAGGTTCTGGCGAACCGTCAGTTCCGTGTAGAGCGAAAATGCCTGGCTCATGTAACCGACGCGACGACGCACCGCCATGTCGCTTGCATCAACGGTACGACCAAAAAGCCTGGCCTCACCTTCGCTGGCTGCAAGCAGGCCGGTCAGCATCTTCATCGTCGTCGATTTGCCGCAGCCGTTGGATCCCAGGAAGCCGAAGATTTCCCCGCGCGGAATCTGGAAACTGACATTGTCGACAGCCGTAAAATTGCCGAAGCGCATGCTGAGGTGGCTTGCCTCGATTGCATAATCCTCGCCCTCTGTTTCCTGTCTCGGAGGGATGACGACGTCGACGTGACGACGCCGCTCGGCTTCGGGCAAAAGGGCGATGAAAGCGGCATCGAGATTGCCGGTGCCGGTGCGCGACAAAAGCTCGGCAGGCGTTCCGGTATCGAGCACCTTGCCGGCATGCATCGCAACCAGCCAGTCGAAATTGGCTGCCTCCTCCATATAGGCTGTGGCAACGATGACGCTCATCCCCGGCCGGCCGGCCCGAATCTGGTCAATCAGGTCCCAGAATTGCCGGCGTGACAAAGGATCGACACCAGTTGTGGGCTCATCGAGAATGAGAAGATCCGGATCGTGGATAAGCGCGCAACAGAGCCCGAGTTTTTGCTTCATCCCACCTGATAGCTTTGCAGCCGGCCGGTCAGCAAAAGGGGCGAGCCCGGTGCTGTCGAGAAGTTCGCGGATACGTGTCTCGCGTTCCTGTCGATCATGGCCGAACAGACGCCCGAAAAAGTCGACGTTCTCAAAGACCGATAAGGTGGGATAGAGGTTCTTGCCGAGGCCCTGCGGCATATAGGCGATCCGTGGGCAGGTCTCATCACGATGGCGGGCATCGGACATATTTCCTCCCAGCACCTCGACATCGCCTTTCTGCACGGCGCGTGCGCCGGACACAAGCGACAGAAGGCTGGATTTGCCCACGCCGTCCGGTCCAATCAGCCCGACCATGCAACCCGCGGGAACATCCAGTGACACGTCCGATAGCGCAAACGTCTTGCCAAACGCCAGCGTGACATTCGCCAGCCGAGCCACGGTTGCGTGACCGTCTGCGGGAACGCTCATGCTTAGAGGTGCCCCACTCATGCTCCCCACATCACTTCACGAGGTTGCGTTCGAGGCGTTCGGGCCAGGCTGCTTGTGGATCGAGCCGGACATAGGCCATGCCGGGCAGTCCAGTCTTGACGTATTGAACATACTTCTGGAGCAGCTCCTGCGGGATTTGCGCCCGCACACGGAAGGTGAGTTTCTGGCGCTCCTCCTCGGTCTCGACGGTCTTCGGCGTGAACTGGGCGACATCAGCGACGAAGGAAACTTTCGCAGGGATCGTATATTGTGGTGCTGCATCCAGCACCAGACGGACGTCTGAGCCAATCGATGCGAGGCCCGCCTGTTCCGTTGGCAAGAAGAAGGTCATGTACACATCGCCAAGATCAACGAGATTCAACACGCGACCACCCGCGGACAGGACCTCGCCGGGCTGCGCGATACGATACTGAATTCGGCCGTCGCGTGGCGCGACGAGGGTGCTGTCGGCGATATCGGTTTCGACGCTCTCGATCTGCGCCTTTGCCGCGTCCACGGCGGCTTCAGCGTCGATCACTTGCGCTTTGGCAGCGTTGATCGCCGCGTCTGCAGCTGCAAGCGATGCCTCCGCCGATGCGAGCGTCGCACGCGCGGCTTGTTCCGCCGCTTCACTATCGTCCACCACTTGCTGCGATACGGTGCTGCTGCTCAGGAGCTGTCGCGAGCGGGCATTGGTCTTCATTGCAGAGTCAAGCTGTGCTTTGCGCTGCTCGATCACGGCCAGCGCGGACTTCCTTTCGGCTTCGCGCTGAGCAACCAGACTGTGGGCCGTATCGACGGCGATCTGCGCCCGGCGCAACTGCGCCTCGGCCTGGCGCTTGCTCGCTTCGAGCTGGGCGGTATCCATCCGCGCCAACACCTGACCCGCCTTGACGAAATCGCCCTCGCGGACCAGCAGTTCCTTCAGCCGGCCAGCGGTCTTGGTCGAGATATCAATCTCCACCGCTTCGATGCGACCATTGCTGGCAGCAAATCCGGCGGGCAGACCGTCATTGCGAAGGACGGTCCATGCGTAATACCCAACGCCGATTGCAATGAGGGCCACTACGCCCCAGATCCATCCCTTTGCGGACTTGATCATTACCTCTCCTTGGCAACGGACACTGTCTCCGTCAGCATAATCCCGTGATTTCAAGCCAGTATGAACGTGGATTCTGCGCCGTCACAGGTGGGTCACAACCACAAAATTGCCGGCGCGGAGCGGCCATCATGCTTCGAATAAAGTGTTCCAATTGCCGGCCATCCTGACAGACGACAAGCGAAAGTCTATCGAAAATGCACGCAGATGTTATTGCTGTGACTGCTGCACAATCGTCACGTGCCAAGGGGAGCTGAAGCCAGACTGCCATTTCTCAGTTGACGGGGGCAGGTCCCAAACGCGGCTACTTGATGATTGACTCCGGGACGTCACCTCGATGTTCCAGCGAGTACCCGAGCGCCATCAAGCCATCTGCTAGACGCCGTGGCGCGTCTGCGGAAGGAGGCATCGTGCGAATATCTTTCTGCCCCGGCTGGAAACCGATCCGATCGAAGAGGGCGGCAAAGGATTTCCATTCCAGGGGTGCCATTGCAAACGGCTCGGGAAAATGAACGAAAAGGGTACCATCGATCGACTTCCATTCGATGATTATGACGCGGGGCATCGGTCCTCACTCGTGTTCCATGGTGCAGGCTGGTCCACCCATTGTTCCGACGATGTAGTTCGAAATTTGAGCACGACCAGCGACGCGATGGACGCAAGGAGCGAGAACGCCGGTAGAAATACTCTCTCGGGGCGCCCAGGCGCCTGTTTTAGCTCGCCCGGTTAGCCGGTCACCGCAGGTGTTCCGGGTGGGTCCGCGCTTTTCTCAATTCGGCCGGCGTCCACGAAGCGGAGGGCTCGACAGAGCATTGTCGTGACAATCGTCGAATGGTCTTCCTGGTCGCCGATTTCGAACCTGACATCCGCGTCCGGCACAAAAGTGGCCTGGATCTCGTCTGCGACCTCCCGGGCGTTGTCGATCATGCGCCGGGCTGCCCGCAGGTCCTGATATTCCGTGTTAAATCCCGCCGCGGCCTGCCAGGGAGCAAGCTCCTGCTCAAACCGGCCGACGCTGACATAGAGGCGAAGTGCCGTTTTGCCCGCACCTTGTTCCTTCAGCGTCTCGACAAGCCTGGGCCTGTCCCACCAGAGGGAGGGAGAGAAGCTGATATAGGAATTGAAGATTTCGGGGCATTGGGCGAGAAGATCGAGCACGAAATAACCCGCGAGCGAATGACCGAGGAGAACCCGGTGAGAAGGGTCGATGTCGAACTGGTCGGAAACATAAGGAAGAAGCTGGCGGGCGAGAAAACGTATATATGCAGGCTGTCCACCGCAGCCATCGGCGGGAACGTCCGCGCCAGTGGGGTCTGCGGAAACGCCGCGGGTGAAATCGAGATAGCGCCGGTCGAGATCGTAGTTGCGCGTATTCGGGTAGCCGATGCCGACGACGACCGACGGGCTGATCCCGGTCGCCGAAGGCCTGCGGGAGACGCGCCGCACCGTTTCTGCGACAGTCACGAAATCGGAGTTGGCGTCGAGGACGTAGATGACGGGAAAGCCCGAACGGGGAGGCGGAGTGTCCGGAACATAAGTGAAGATCTCATAGTCCAGTCCCGTTTCAGCCGATCTCATGCTGAACTTGCGGCAGCCGTCCAAAACGAGCTGTCTCCCATCACTATCGACGGTCCGGTTTTCCGAAGGCAATGACGCATTTTTGCTGTTCGCGTGACCCATCAAATTGACCTCGTCGGATTCAGAAGTTACCGGCTATTCCGTCCAATAGGTGCCGCTTAAAGGAACTGCCGACAGAGCGTTCAGCTGCTGCCTCGTCGCTTCGACATCGATGTCCGAAAAGAGCGCGGGATGTGACCATTTGGCCAGCAGTTCGAGAGCCAGGATGTCCAGAGGCGAATTGAACAGCTGCTGCGACATCCCGTGTGCGTTCTTGCCGTCATTTGCGGGAATCGTCGAAAAACCTGGCCGCTGAAGGAGGTTCTGCAGCGATGCATCGGTCTCAGCGGCATTGAAATGCGGCCCGATAAGCAGACCGCCCCGGTTCTTCATGTATTCCCCACCGGTGGCGACATAGACCTGCGCCTTGCTGGCGACGATATATTCACGATTGAGCTGACCGAACGGCTTGCTGTGGAGAATATCGCCGATATTGCGCGCGCCAGCCAGGTCCATGAACTTGCCGATCCCCGCAGCTCCTGGCGAATTGCAGCAGGGTTCATCAGAGGAGGCATGAGTTTCCATCAGCATAGCCGGCTTGCTGTGATCGGCCGCGGCGCCGATCCGCCTTGCGATCATCGCCCGATGCTCGGCGCGGAGCGCAACGATGCGTTCTGCGGCCTGTGTGTGGCCTGTCGCTTTGCCGAGGATCTCCAGGCTTTTATCCGTATTGACGAGCGGGTCAGAAACGAAATCGACGAATATCACCGGAATTCCTGCAGCGACGAGCTGACGCAACTGCGCTTCGGCCGGATGGGAATAAGTCGACAGAACCACCAGGTCCGGTCGGGCCGCGATAATCTGCTCGACCATCATGTCCTGCGCATTGCTGGTTGTTTTCGGCAAGCGATCGAGCTGCGGGAATTTCTGCACGTAGCTGGCGTAGAGTTCGCGACCGAAGCGGTCGATATCGTGCGGCCATGCCGCAATGAGCCCTACAGGATCGGCGGAGAGGAAGGATAAGGCGAGGATCATACGCCCATCGTCGACAACGAGCCGTTCGGCCGGTTTCGTCAGCGAGACCGTTCGGCCCTTGAGATCCGTTACGATCTCGGCCCGTGCCGGCGAATTGGTGAATGCAATGAGCATCGAGGAGATGAGCAAGACGACCGCAGCGGGCTGCCAATGCCCGCTGCCTTTTCCGTTGGAGGGGAGTTTCAAGACATCACCATTTGTAAGAGGCGGTTGCCATGATCACCCTGCCTGTCCCATAGAAGCATTGATATGCCGAGGCGCAAGCTGCCACATATTGCTTGTCGAAGAGATTGGTGGCGTTGACCGCGAGCTGGAAGCCTTTCATCTTGGTGTCGTAGTTTCCGAAATCGTAGCTGATCGAGGCATCAAACAGCGTATAGGACGGTACCTTCATGGCTGCCGTATTGGCTGCATCGCCATTGGTGGCCCCCATATATCGTACACCGGCCCCGATATTCAGCCCCTCCAGCGCACCCTCGCCGATCGTGTAATCGGCCCAAAGGCTTGCCATGTGGGCCGGGGCGCCCACCGGCGTTCTGCCGATCGTCGATGGTACATTGCTCTTGGTCACCTCCACATCCGCATAGGTATAGGCGGCACTGATATTGAGGCCATCGAGCAGCGCAAACCTTGCGCCGACTTCCGCGCCTCGCGACCGGACTTCACCGGTCTGCGTCTGGCATGTGGTTGCGCTGCAGCCTGTCAGAGCGGTGTTCGTGCTCGTATGGACGAGGTCCGTGGTAAGCACATTCTGCTGGGTCAGGTCGTAGAGCGCCAGTGAAAAGACCGTCGAAACCGGTCGGCTGGTACTTAACGCCGACTTCGTATTGCTGACCGGTCGTGGGCTTGAAGGGGACGGCGCCGTATCCCGTGCCCATCGTCGGTTCGAACGAAGTGGAGTAGCTGGCATAGGGAGCCACACCATTATCGAACTCGTATAGGAGGCCTGCTTTCCAGGTGAAGGCATTGTCGCGGGTTTCGACGTCTTTCACCGCTCCGGATGCCAGGGTCGTGGTGGCGCTGTCGATTGATGACCAGTCATTGCGACCAGCCAGCACGAAATTCCAGTTGCCGACCTTCATCTGGTCCTGCAGGTAAACCCCGGTCTGCTGGCGGGTCTGGTCCTGCCGCCCGGTGAGCTTTACGTTCGGGGCGCTTTCGTAGACGGGATTGAGATAGTTGATGTAAGTCGTCGCGCCATTGCCGTAAATCGAGCGGGCGTCGACGAGCTGGTAGTCGAGGCCGAGCAGCAGCTTGTGCTCCAAAAGGCCGGTATCGAAGTCGGCTTCCGCCTGGTTGTCGATTGCAAGGGCGTTGAACTGCTCGAGGTAATGAGTGGACTGGCGGCCAAGGCAAAGATAGGCAAAACCGCCGCAGCTTCCGGCCGCTGCCCAGGCTGCGGCATTGGGGACGACCGAATAGGCCTTGAATTCGCTGTCGCTGTGCATGAACCGGAGATTTTGCCTCACCGTCCAGACATCGTCGAAGTGATGTTCGAATTCGTAGCCAACCGTGCTCTGGGTGCGATCGAAAGAATTGTAGTTGGGATTGCCGCTGAAGAAATCAAAGGGGATCTGGCCGTTCGGATTCTTCTGCAGCGTTCCGAGTGCAGGAAGCCAATTCGTCAGGGCCGCGTTCGGGTCGCGCGTATAGGTCGCCTTGACCGTCAGCGTCGTATCCTCGTCCGGCGACCAGGTCATGGAGGGAGCTATGGCAACGCGCTTGCTGTCCGAATAGTCAAAGCCAAGGTCGTAGAGTCGCCCGACACCTGTCAGACGGTAGAGAAGGTCGCCGCTCTGACCGACGGGGCCTGTGACGTCGAAGCCACCCTCGGCCCGACCGTTATTGCCGACGCGCGCAAAGACTTCTCCGCCGGTCTGGGCTGCCGGTTCCTTGCTAACGAGGTTGACCAGCCCGCCCGGATTGCCTGACCCGTAAAGGACGGAGGCCGGTCCGCGCGTGATTTCGATGCCATCCAGGAAGAATGGATCGACCGAGGGAACATTATAATTTATGCCCGCTGGCAGCCGCAGGCCGTCCCAGTAATGGACGTAGTTTGCGTTGCCACCGAAACCTCCGAAGCCACGAATAAAGACGCTGTCGAAGCGATCGCCAGGGCGAGAGCCGACCGTAACGCCCGGCTCGTAGCGCAAAGCTGTGGAGACGCTCGTCGCGCCCTGCTTCGTGAATTGTTCGCTGGTCACCACAGATATGGATTGCGGCGTCTCTAAGATGGGCGTGTCGGTTTTTGTTCCGGTGCGCGACACCTTGACGATCGGTCCATCATTCTCGGATTTTTCAGACTTGATCGTGATTGGCTGGAGGGGAGTTGCGGCTTGTTCCTGCGCTCCGGCTGTTGCGGTCGTCAGAATGCTCACGGATCCCGCCAGCAGCCACGCAACTGTTTGTTTATGTCCCATTTTGCCCTCTTGGCCTTCGGTCGTCGCGGGGCATATGGCCCCGGCCAACAAAAGATGATGTAAAATCTCAAGTTTTGCGTTATAGCCATCTGGGGCGCGAAGGCTACGGCGAACTTGTTTGAGAAAACGCCATTTTCATTTGAGTTTGGCACCGAGCGCAAAACTGATGCTGAAATTGCTGATAGGCCTGCCGGATGAACTCTCTGGTCACTGCGCATGAATTATTCGATCAGATGGAGGCGGGAAATCGAGCCTTCAGGTTGGTCAACTCGAATATTGATTCCGACCAGACGGTGCTGCGGGGAAAATTCACCAAGACGAATATCCGGGCCGGGCTGTCCATTCACTATTCGGACATCACCAACCTGTGCGACTTCAAAACCGAGACAGAGGCCCCGCCCCATCTCGGGATCAAGCTCTTCTTTCAGGGGGGTGTCGCGGCCAGCATCGGGGACCAGAACATTCCGATGCCGAGATATCTGCGCGGCCGCTGGATACCGTCGGCGACCCTGTTCCATCAGAAGGAAAAGGAGCTGTTCAGGCGCCATGCGGCACCGGGCGACCGGGTGCGCAAGCTGACCGTCAAGATCCTGCCTGGCTGGCTGGAATCAGGCGATGTCTTCGCGGATGCGAGTGCTATCGGCTTGCGAGACTTCATGTCGGGTAAGCTGTCTTCGCGTTCCTGGGTGCCAAGTCCCTCGCTCCTGGCGCTTGCCGATCAGACAATCAGTCCGCCCGTCTTGGAGCCACACCTCCACCGACTGTACGTGGAGAGCCGGGTGCTGGGTATCATCGGAGAGGCCTTCGCGCTTTTAGTCGAAGGAAAGACCACAGCCGATGCCAGAGGCAATCTTAGTGCGATCGAGCGCAGGCGGCTGTTGCGGGCGGAGGAATTCCTGAGAAGTACCCCCGACTTCCTGTCGGTAGACGAGATCGCCGCAAAGACCGGGGTCAGTGTGAATACCCTCCAGCGGCTCTTCCATGCAGCCTATGGCACGACGGTGTTTCACTACGTCCGACGTCAGAAACTTGAGCAGGCTCGGGTTGCGCTCGAGAACGAAGGTCTGACGATTGCACAGGCGGCTTACGTGGCGGGCTATAATAGCCCGGCGAATTTTTCGACTGCCTTCAAGCGGCAATATGGCTTCACCCCGAAGAAGGCGCGTGGCTAGCAGGCCGGATGAACAGGACGGTTTGGACGACCGAGCCACCCCCCCTGTCAACAGGAGATTAAATTTTCGTCATATATCTCGATATATCTTGATTTTCGATATATCGAGATATATCCAAAAATTATGAAACACGGACCTTTCGATACTTCCCATGATCACCAGGGACGGCACCTCAGAAATAGGGGCGGCAAGCGGATGTTCGATTATGGCGAGCTACGCCTGCTGATCCTAGCGATGATCTTGCAGCGTCCCTTCCACGGCTATGAGTTGATGAAGGCAATCGAGCAGCGCCTCGGAGGCAACTATACACCCAGTCCAGGCGTCATTTATCCGACGCTCTCATGGCTCGACGACATGGGTTACGCCTCAATCGAACTCGAGGAGGGGGGGCGCAAGCTTTATCATGTCACGGAGCAGGGGAGAGCCTTTATAGATGCCAACAGATCGCTCGTGGAGGAACTGCTAACCCGGGCAGTACCGGGCGAGCGGGGGCACGATGAGGTTCCAGACGCGATCATCCGAGCGATGGAAAACCTCAAGCTCGCCTTGCGGCTGCGGCTTCGAAAGGGGCCGCCGGATGAGGCGACGACAGGTGATATCGCCAACATCCTGGACGAGGCGGCGCGGGCAATCGAACGCCGCTGACTGACGCTGGGAGGCACCAGGCGTTCAAAGGTAGAGACAATGGACCAGAAGATCGAAGCGGTTCTTGAAGCGTATCATGCTCTCATCCGCGAGGAGCAGGCGCGGCCACGCGAAATGCCGCCAGGCGGGCGTGATGGTGGACAGGACCGCCGTATGAGGGCTGTGGGGCCGGAGACAGGAAGGTTTCTCAACATCGTCGCCAAAAGCCAGAAGTCCCCCGCGATTTTGGAGATCGGGACCTCCTTCGGCTATTCCGGCATCTGGCTCGCCGAGGCTGCCAGGGCAAGCGGCGGGCGCCTGACCACCATGGAAATTCACGAATACAAATCACTATACGCTCAGGAACGCGCGGTGGCTGCCGGTCTCTCTGACTATATCGATTTCAAGGTCGGGGATGCAGTGGAGATGATCAGCGCGCTGCCTTTTGGCGTCGACTTCGTGCTGCTCGACCTGTGGAAGGATCTCTACATTCCGTGCCTGGAAGCCTTCTATCCCAAACTCAACCCCGGCGCGATCGTCGTCGCCGACAATATGCTGCGGACTGGCGACGAGAACGTGAAGATGTACGGGAGGGCGGTGCGCGCGAAGCCGGGGATGACGAGCATATTGCTTCCGGTGGGTGCTGGCCTTGAAGTCAGCCGTTTCGAGCCGGACTAGGCGGAGCTCGAAATGCTTCCCGAGAACTTCCCGATGGAAATGCTTTGCCGGCTCGCCGTCTTTTTCCACTGTCGTACGACGACAGACAGCAAAGGAACGAACACATGAATATATTGCAAGGCGACCGGCTGACCGAAGTCGCAAACAGCCCGCGCATAGAGCGCGTGCGCCACGAGCTGAAACGGCGGCAGCTGAATGTCCTATCCACCGAGCGGCTGACTCCGCATATGATCCGCATCACCCTCGGAGGCGAGGAGCTTGAGGACTTCACCTCGCTGTCGGCGGGTGATCACATCAAGATCTTCGTGCCCGACGGTGCCGGCGGAACGGCAATGCGGGATTATACGCCCCGGCGATATGATGTGGCGACACGCACGCTCGTAATCGACTTTGCCGTTCACGATGCCGGTCCGGCGACGCAATGGGCACTCAACGCTCGCCCGGGCGACATGATACAGATCGGTGGCCCCCGCGGCTCCCAGATCATATCAGGACCAATCCGCTCCTGGCTGCTGATCGGAGACGAAACGGCCCTTCCTTCGATCGGCCGCCGCATCGAGGAGCTGCAATCGGGTACGTTGGTGACCAGCGTCGTGGCCGTGCCGGGCTCTGAGGACGAGCAGGTCTTCGAGACGAAAGCGAATCTGACTGCCCATTGGATTTATCGAGAGAATGCGGCTGATCCTGCCCGTCTGATCGACCGCCTAAGCGACATAGCCGTCGAACCTGGCACTTTTGTCTGGATCGCCGCGGAAGGCTCGGTTACGCGGCGCATTCGCAGTTATCTCACCGATGAACGCAAGCATCCAGCCAACTGGTTGCGCGCATCCGGTTACTGGGTGCAGGGCAAGGCCGACACGACGGAAAAGTTCGAGGATTGAGCTCGGCCGCCAGTGCATGCAAGCCGGTTCTCTCGCCGTAGACAGAGCCCGGTAGAATGTGCTGCGGGAGGTGGTCTGGCGCGCACCAGTTCCATGGTGCAAGCCAAAGTCATATCATCAACCTCGCATCGTACTGTGTAACGATGTTTCTCAGCGCCACCACAGCCCGGCGACCCTTCAAACGGCCGCCAGGCTAAAACGCAACCACGATGTGCTCCTTTTCCCTTGCCGACGTACATTGCCGCCATCTTCGATACTGTTCAGGGAAATCGGTTGTTTGTTATGTGGAACGGCGAGTGTATTGATCCGCAACCAGCGCAGTCGTGAGTGAATTGCACGTGTGCAGCGGGAACGTGGCTAGCCGATGCCTAGTCGTCTATTCGAAAGCCGACCTTCATGACCACCTGATAGTATTCCACCGAGCCGTTCTTGATGTGGCCCCGGATCTGCTCAACCTCAAACCAATCGAGGTTTCGCATTGTCTTTGACGCTCGTGATATAGCGGTCTCAATCGCCTCCGTCACCGAGACTTTCGAACTTCCGACAAGCTCCACCTTTTTATAGACGTGATCGCTCATTTCCGTCCTCCGACCATTGATGTTGCGTTTAGGCACCCGATCGCCCAACTCGTCCGAAGGAAAGTTTGCGTCCGTAGAGTCTCAAGTCCGACTGGCGTTCAAGATTTCGTTCATGCCCAAATGTCGTCTCGACTTCGCCAATGTAACGCGCCGCACCAATCGGTTGCCATGAAGGGAATATGAGCGAGCGAGGAAAGGTTTGAAACAAAATTCTGACGCACAGGGGCAGGCATTCAGGCTTCGGCGAGCCCCTGACGGAAAAAAATGCAATTCGCTCTCCGAAGTATCCGATTGTAAATGCAGGAATTGTGTGGCTCTTTTTCTGTCGAGCGAACTGGTTGTGCTTAGGTAGTGGAATTGGGGCTGTTTCGCGATCGGTACCCGAATGTCATGATCAACAAGTTTTAAAGAAAATTGCGCATATGATTGCGGTGACTTTGCACAGTCAAACATTTCGCCCACCAAGGAGTTCCACATGACTGACGAAATCAAAGCTACCATCACTAACGACACGGCAGCCGGGAATGAACTTAAAGTAAAGAAGTCACGCGCACCGCGAAAGCCGAAGACCGTCGCTGAAACGGCCGTAGGCACGTCGGTGAGTGCGCCCGCGAAGACGACACGTGGCGGCCGCCGGAAGAACACGGAAAAGGGTGAGGCCATTGCTTCGGCGACGCCCGTTCCGGGAAATAAAATTGCCTCGACCAAACCAAAGCAAACCGCGCAACCTCAGAAGCGCGGGCGGCGGAAAGCTGAGGCGCCTAAGCCAGCGTCGGACGACTTTGCGGATCTTCTGAAGCTCGAGGAAGAGAACCAGAAGCTCCGAAGGGCATTGTCCGAGAAGCTCCGCACAGAGAACGCTGGCCTTCGGAAGAAGCTTGGCCTGGCTTGAGTGAACAGGATCACGGGTTTTCCACAACGATAAGACTGATGACCGGGCAAGCATTGCAAGCCCGGTCTCCGGCCCGGTACTATGTTCTTGGAACACCGAGTCGGAGGAGGCGGATCGATGAGATCAGCGTGGAAACTGATTACTGGGTTGGTATCCCGTGGTAACTCAGAAGGACGTGGTGAGCTCGAGGACGAGACTTCGAAGATACCGCATCCTGGTGCTAAAGACGTCGAGGCCGTAACGCTTCCTGACACCGAGGAATCTGAACTCCAGGGTTCTCCCCAACGCATTGAAGAGGCTTTCATTGAGCCGTCGGCCGCTCCTTTCGATGGCAGCGTCCAACGACCGGAGCCGCAAGAGAGGATTGTGGCGCCTTCCCGCCTTTCTCTGGCCAACGACGCCGAGCCCGTGCTGGCAACGACGATAAGGCTTGTGACGAAGGACAGGTTGAGTCTGCGAGCGGAACTCTCACATTCAACTGCAGTGCCGAATGCACCTGAAGCCAATGCCAGAAATGCTACCACCGCGAATTCTAACGGCAGCGGAAAATCGACCGAACCGGCCACATTGTTGACGAGCGATGCCAGCGCAACCACCACGCCAATTCCAATAAGCCAGAAAGCCGAGGTCGGGCGTATTCGTAAGGTGAGGTCGGCGCAAAGCGCTTCCGGCGTTGAACGGCCCAAGGTGAAACGGCGCTCTTTGCCGATTGCCGAGATCGAAACAGTGCAGGTATCGCCTGAAGCAGCTTTCGTTTCCGAAAGCATAGTGCTAGACAGCGAAATCAATCAGCTGAGACAGGAATTGGCTCAAAAGCTGCGTTTGCAAAACGATCAGCTAAGGCGAATGCTTTCCCGATATGATGCGGGTTGAGCAAGAGCGACTTCAGAACCGGGGACGTCCCGGCCGACGACGCTTTCTATCGAGCTTCACATCCATCCGGAAAAACTTCACAAGTTCCGGAATGAAAATCAGAAAAAATCAGTCGAATCAGTAAATGCGACGCCGACGGCCGCAATGTCGCAACGGATTTCCTAAATTCTGAATCCCATGTGATCGCGGTCGAAATCCGGCTCGTCTAGAAGATCGATCTTTTTCAAATTCCTTCCAACGAAGTTCACAGGCGGAAAACCGGATGTGATTAGCGACTGAGCGGCATCTTCGTCGCCATCAAGGAATTCCTGCAAATCGTCTTCATCCGCCTCATCATCACAACCAACTTCCAAGTCTGGTTGGTAAGTGCCGAGATAGATCATTGACCGAACGACCGCATCAAGCGCTGCAGTAATTGCAGAAGGATTGCTTCGGATAATGTCATCGGCAGTAAAGTGCTGGAGAGTGGAATCCGCAGACAGAGCAGCCGCAATCGTCTTGGTGCGATCGAATTCAGCGCGGATGATCTTCGAGGCACGCTGCATTGTCTGACCAAGCGGCTGTTCCCAAGCGCTTTCCAGATCGACGTCGGCGCAGACCAAGGTGACCGAAAAATAGCTTTCGTCGTGCCCGGGGACCTCCTTCTGCGACACGTACGCGCCGCCAAACCGCAGATCATGCTCTTCGCTGATCTGGAAGCGTGATCCGTTGCCGAAGTCGATATAGATGTTGTCATGCGGCAGTGTAAGCTGACCCAGGCTGTAGTGGGCGATGTCGTGATCTGGCAGTTTCGCGATCAGGTCGGAGACGTCGTAAATCTGTGGGTCTTGCGAAGGCGACAGCACATTTTCCGCCAAAGTCCGGAGAGAGCGATTGAGAAATTCATACAGGTTCAGCTGGTCTTCGGTCAGCCCGGCCATTTCGTTTCGCTCCGCCCACGACCGGATTGCCACCTGCTCTTTGTACGACTTCCATCCGGGCGTCGCATTGGTGCGCTCTTGGACTTTGTTATCCAGCTCGCTTTTGCGAACTTCGACCAAGGTATCGAGAGCAAGAATACGAACGGGATGTGGCGAGTGCGCCATTAGGGATTCTCCATGTGATGGCTCATCATGATCCCCGGGTAACATGGTTCAGCACCTGGTATGAAACGATGGTCTCGGCAGATGTGCGACGTCGAGGCTTCTTCGCGTCTACCGGGTGGGCCTTTATGCCCGGCACTGCAATAGGCAGAGATAGCAACCCACTCTGGAACGAACTGGAAGCGGCACAGTATGAAGGGTTCGCCCGAGTGGGGACCCTTGGCCGCAAGTTCACCAACTACAATCCGACGCGCTCGGACAGGACGCTCCGCGAGGCGGCTGAGGAACTCGGCTTGCCGGTGAAAGGGCTGGGGCCGTTCGTAAAAGCTATTGGCCTTCTGCCGAATGCCAAATGGAACGACGACGCGCACTCCATCGACCAAGCCACCTTTGAGAAGCTGAAAACACTGGTTGACGACCTAATCACGCTGCCACAAACGAGGGAAATCACAGGGATTTCAGGGACCGAGTTCAGGCGGTTGGCCAAAAACGGCTACGTCCGGGAGTTCTTGCATATGTCGGTCGGCGGGGTCGCGGGTCCTCGATACTTCGCGACCGAGGTGTTCGAGTTTGTTGAGCGAACCCGATCCCTCTTTGCCGAGCCACCAACCCCCGGGACGCAGAGCATTCCGACCTACTGCCGGGCGCGAGGGCTGAACATTGGCGATGTAGTACTGATGGCACTAGAGGGGAAGCTTAAGCCGTCAGGCATTGCAGTGGCAAAAGCAGGCTTGCGTGCATTGAATTTCCGCCGGGACTGACGAGCCGACCATCGACACCTGGCCGCGAATGCGCGGTGAGGCTAAGTAGTTGAAACTACGACATGCAACCCCTGCATTATTTACATCTGGGGAAATCTTGGGAGATCATGCGAAGCATCCTCGCGACCGGGGAAACGGAACTGAGGCACGCATGTCTGATCTTCCTTCTGATGTCCTAAAAGGTCGAGCACTGGAAATTTGGGACATGCTTGTGCAAGCGGAGGGAAAACTCGTCACGAAAGACGAGATCATGAACCAGCTTTGGCCTGGAGTTTTTGTCGGAGAGAACAACCTGCAGGTCCACGTTTCTGCCCTTCGGAAGGCGCTGGGTGAACACAAAAGTATCGTCCAAACGGTGTCAGGTCGAGGCTACCGACTGGTGCCGAATTGGCAGTCGGTGGTGGGCAACACCCGGTTGCCGGGTATTGCGGCGGCGACCGGCCCAATGCGATTACCTGCCTCCATCACCAGGCTGTTCGGCAGACGTGAATCCATTGCGAGGGTTGTGGAACTGCTCGGCGAGCATCGACTTGTGACTCTGACGGGCATGGGAGGCATCGGGAAGACGCAGCTCGGCCTGGAGGTTGCAAGGCTGGCAGCCAAGACGGGTAACGCTGCCTACGTCGAGTTCGCAACGATACACGACGAGGCTCAGATCAGCCAACGGATGGCTGCTTCTCTCGGCCTTGTATTTGCAGGCGGAACCCCGACGCCAGCCCTGATTGCGGAGGCGTTGGGCCAAAGTCCCATCCTTTTCGTCCTCGACAACTGCGAGCATCTGACGTCAGGCGTGGCCACGCTTGCGGAGTTCCTTCTGCGCGTTCTCCCGGAGTTGCGAATACTGGCGACGAGCCGAGAGCCGCTTTGGGTGGGCGGAGAGGCGCTCTATCAGGTGCCGCCGTTGCCCATCCTACCGTCAAATGCCTGTGACGACGCCGTCGCGCTATTCATCGCTCGGGTTCGGGCTGTTGCGCCCTCCTTTACATTCAGCGAGTCCGACAAATCGGCGGCAACCGCGATTTGCACGAAGCTTCACGGCATTCCGCTTGCCATCGAGCTTGCCGCGCCTAGAGCTGCCGCCATTGGGATCGAGGCGCTGAGAGATAGGCTCGATGACAGGTTTGCGCTGCTGACTGGTGGCAACCGAACTGCCCTTCCGCAGCACCAGGCGCTACGGGCAACGATGGACTGGAGTTACGACCTCCTGTCGGAACAAGAAAAGGTCGCGCTCTATCGCTTGGCCGTGTTCGCCGGGGAGTTCGACCTGGATGCGGCACACGAAGTAACTGGTGCGGAGGTATCGACGGGCGAGTTTGTGAATATCATCACCGCTTTGGTCATGAAGTCGCTGGTTGTTTTCGATCCGCGTGCTCGACCGCCGCTATACTCGCTTCTCGAAACGACGCGTGCTTATGCCAGAGAGAAAGCCGACGCGGCGGGCAACACCTCAATGATATCGAACAGGCACGCCGAATATGTCATTCGCACCCTCAACCTGATGAGAACAGCAAAAGAACGAGGGCTGGGAGCCGATTGGTTCGACGCGGGTAAACGAGAGGTCGAGAATCTTAATACGGCGCTGAATTGGGCGCTTTCGCCCATTGGAAATGCCGAGGTAGCGGTTCGGCTGTGCGCTGCCGGTGCGCCAATTCTCCTCGAACTGTCGATGGTCGAGGAGTGCAAACGTCGAGTAGAGGCCGCGCTGACCTACGTTCGAGAGGGCATTCCTATCAGCGTTGAGGATGAGATGATCCTGAATGCCAGCCTCGGGACCGCGCTGACGTTTACTGTCGGACCGACCACGCGAAGCAACGTTGCATGGGAGCGACTGTTTGAGCTTGCGGAGAAAGCGGGGGCGAGCCCATTTCAGGCCCGAGCGCTGTGGGGTCTATGGACCGCTAGCATATACGGTGGAAAGCCCCAACGAGCGCTGGCCCTGGCAAGGCAATTCGAAGCGCTGGCACTCAGCCACACGGAGGCGGCCGATCCCTTGATGGCAAAACGCATGATAGGGGTGTCCCAACACTTTTCGGGAGACCAGATTTCGGCCAGGCAAAGCCTTGAAGACGTCATCGCACAATACGACCATTCGGCAGCTCGGACCAATACGGCGGGCTACCGTGTCAACCAGTCGCTCGTCGCACGCGCCGTCTTGGCTCGGGTGGCGTGGATCAGCGGAAGGGTCTCGGATGCGCTGCTCCTAGCGGAATGTGCGGTAGACGAAGGCCGGTGCAGCGACCACGTGATGACGAGGTGCTACGTATTTGTTGAAGCTGGCATCCCAATTCTCCTCGGCGCGGGGCGGCTGGAAAGCGCACAACGATGTCTCGAAACCCTTCAGCAGGAGGCCCGACGTCATGGCCTGATGGTCTGGGAGGCGTGGGCTTCATGCTATCTCGGCGAATTGAAGATTGCCGGAGGAGACCTTGCGGCGGGTGTCGATCACTTGCGCATTGCTCTGGCGGACTTGGCAAAGACTGGATTCACCGCTCACCACGTTAGGTTCGTCGGCCTGTTAGCCGAGTCCTTGCTGGAATTGGGAGATGCTGCCGAAGCAGCGACACACATATCCAAGGCACTCAGCCTCACGAGAGAGCATGGGAATGATTGGTATCTCGCGGAGTTGCTAAGGATCAAGGCCCTCAAATTAGCAGGGGGAGGAGATTTTGTGGCGGCTGATGCAGAGCTATTGCAAGCCATTTCGCTTGCAAAACAGCAGGGCGCTGGACTCTGGGCGATGAGGGCGACGACCACCCTGGCGATGTCGCTCACAGATCGGGGTGAAAGGGATAGGGCGGCCGAGGTGCTCGAAGCATGCGTGGTCCCCGAGGGGATCGATACGCCGGATACAGTGCGGGCGAGAACACTCCTGGCTCAACTGGCTTGATTCAGAAAGTTTAAGCTTTCTCCCAAGGACATTTACGTCGGGCCAGGCGCAAATGGTTCCGCAGTTCATCAAGGGAGAATGAAGATGTCTGAGAGCCGCCCCCCGTTTCCTCCATTTACATTGGAGACCGCCCGCCAGAAGGTCCGAGCCGCCGAGGATGGCTGGAACACGTGTGATCCTGAGAAGGTCTCGCTTGCCTATACGCCGGATTCCTACTGGAGAAACCGCGCCGAGTTCGCCGTTGGCAGGGCAGAAATCGTCGCCTTCCTAAGTCGGAAGTGGTCGCGGGAATTGGATTACCGCCTCATCAAGGAGCTTTGGGCGTTCACCGAAAACCGAATTGCCGTCCGGTTTGCGTACGAGTGGCACGATGATTCCGGCAACTGGTATCGCTCGTATGGCAACGAAAACTGGGAGTTTGCCGAGAACGGCCTGATGCGCCGCCGCTTCGCGTGCATCAACGACATGCCCATCAAACCCGCTGACCGCAAGTACCACTGGGACCGCAGTGGACCCCGACCAGCGGACCACCCCAGTCTATCTGAACTCGGTCTCTAGCTATGGCTCCGGTTCTTGCATCGGAGCTTGATCGCCGAGCTGTGATCATTCGCGGCGCTATTCTGGGCGTCGCGCCCTTCCTCCCAAGTAGCCTGATTGCGGCCGGGTTTCGTCAAAGTGATGCTGGGACGGCCGCCCCCAAGCAATTCAAGGAACGAAGAGTTATGGCAACCTTCAAAACGAAAGACGGTGCAGAAATTTTCTTCAACGACTGGGGCACTGGCGATCCCATCGTGTTCAGCCACGGCTGGCCGCTGAGTTCGGACGCCTGGGAAGATCAGATGTTCTTTCTCGCCTCCCACGGCTACCGGGTCATTGCCCATGACCGGCGGGGACATGGCAGGTCCAGTCAGACGTGGCATGGCAACGATATGGATACCTATGCTGATGATCTGAACGAGCTTCTCGTTCATCTTGACGCGCAGGGAGCCGTGCTGGTCGGCCATTCCACCGGAGGCGGCGAGGTAGCACGGTATGTCGGCAGGCATGGAACGTCCCGCGTGAAAAAAGCGGTGCTGGTTGGAGCGGTGCCTCCGTTGATGTTGAAAACAAAGGGCAATCCAAACGGGTTACCACTTGAAGTCTTTGACGGCATCCGAAAGTCGGTCGCTGCCGACCGCTCCCAATTCTGGCTCGACCTCAGCATGTCATTCTACGGCTACAACCGCCCCGGCGCGAAGATATCGGAAGGCGTGCGCCAGGCATTCTGGAGGCAGGGTATGCTCGCAGGGCTTCCTGCATCGTACTTCTGCGTAAAGGCGTTTTCCGAAACGGATCAAACGGACGACCTCAAGAAGTTTGACGTGCCGACTTTAATCATCCATGGCGATGACGATCAGATCGTGCCAATCCAGGCCGCCGCGCTTGCTTCGTCACAATTGGTGAAAGGGGCTGTCCTTAAAATCTATAAAGGGGCTCCTCATGGTCTCGCTACGACACACAAGGGCGAGCTAAACAACGACCTATTGGCGTTCGTGCGTTCATGAACTGAAAGTGGAGAGAGCAGCTAATGCTTTCTCCCAATTGTCCGACCTTGCGACGCCCGCGAGCCTCAAGTACCTCACCGAAATTTTTGTTGTCGCAGTGCTGAGCTGCATCTTATTATCAAGCATCCATCGTGCGACATTAATGCGCTTCTGCGAGCAGGAGGTGTGTGATGTGGTTAGTCGGTCTTGCGGAGTTGGACGAAGATGACACCGAGGTTGTCATCGATGTGGTGCGCCGCTGGTGCGAAGATCACAAAGTGGCAATCGATTCCGACAACGGACGGGCGGCAATGGCCGCAGTGGTTGACCGAGTCCTCTCGGGGGAGAAATCGCCCACAGCGCTCTCCGAGGCGATCAACGTCGTGTCTTTGGCGTGGTCGCCAAAGGCTACTGGTCCCCTCTCGGAAGCTATCGGGAGCGGAACGCCATCCTGATTTTAATGGTGCGATCCAAGTTCAACCAGCGTTTTGGTCAACGTGCGGCTATTGTACGGCTTGGAAAAGAAGACGCCACGCTCCGGCAACATTACCTTACAGTCCCGGACATGGCCCGAGACGAGAATAATCTCAATGGGCGGCCAACGATTTCGGATTGCTGCCGCCAGCATCATGCCGTCCATACTTCCGGGCATGTCGATATCGGTCAAGACGATGCAGATGTCGGCGCGGCTCTCCAGAATTCGAACGGCCTCGTCGGCGTCTCTCGCTTCCGCGGCTGTGAACCCCGCGTCTTCGACGAGGTCAACCGCCATCATGCGCTGTAAGGGCTCGTCCTCGACGACGAGAACTACTGGCCTAGGCGGCTGTGAGTCCATCGGCGGCCGCTCCTTTCCATTGCGAAAGCGACGCGACTTTTGGCCGAGAAGCCAACTTTAGTTGCAACTTAAGTTAGGCTTCTCGCCTCGACGTTCAAGGGACAATCAAGACTTACCGAGCCGCCGTTAACGGAAACCGGCTGGACGATAAGCGCCTTCACTCACGGCCGGAACAAAACGCCGGGAATCGCATTTATCGGCCAGAGGCGGTTTGCCTCGACCTTTCCTAAGTGCCAACGCTTGCCCCGTTTTCACGGCGGGGCCCTTTTAGCGATGGCAACCGAGATGTTCTTCATGGAGGATGTTGTGATGTCTCGCAAAAACTTTACTCGCCACGATGAGCCCCTGCATTCAGATGACCTCCGCAAGTGCCACGCAGTCCTAGATGCTATTTGCGACGAGTTCGGCATAGAGCCTAGCAGCGAGGAGGCGGATCGCATTGGCGCAATCACCATCGAGCTTTATCAGCAGGGCGTGCGCGACGTCGGCCAGTTGAAGCACATTGTCGACGCCGCGCGAGGCCTCGATCTCAATGGAGATGGAACCAAGGCATAGCGGCCGACGTTTTCAACTTCGCTCACATCCGACGATGTGACACTCAGGAGCCCTGACCTTGCCCCGCTTCATGGCGGGGCTCTTTTCCCGTCACGACGGCGAGTTATTTAACGCGTCCGCTAGGGGCCTAAAAACTGCCGGTGGGCGAAGCTTTTGAAAGTGAGCCTCAAGCCAGCGGCCTGATATTCTGGTTCAAACGAAACAAGTTTGCTGGATCGAAGCGAGTCTTGAGGCGTGCGAGGCGCTCATATTTTGACTTGCCATACGCTTCCAAGGCAACGCCGATGCCGGTGTCAGCCTGCTCGTTGACGTAGTTTCCATTGATCGCATTGCTCGAAAGCGATTGTCCAGTCGCCCGCCCCCAGGCGATGCAGCGCTCGTCGTCGGCGACTGCATCCCACACCGGTTCGGCAATCCAATAGTAGCTGGCACTTCGTCCCGAATAGGCCGTGGCGTCCTCTGCGCTGTCGCCAACGGCTCCCCCGAGCTGGATGGCGAAGATTTCGCAATCGGGATTGGGACCGCTGCCTGCCGCAAGCAATGCCTGATCAATGGCATCGTCCGTAATATCCAGCCAAAATCCCCCTTTGGAATAGTAGCGGCGCGACCAGGAGAAGTGCTCGTCGTTACGGCTTTGCAATGTGAGAAAAGGCAGTAAGTTCATTGTTCCTTCGCCGGTCCCTGCGAGGGTACCGTACGGGGACAAAGCGGCGTCTGCGAGCGCTGGCTTTCCTTGCCAGACCGAGGTCACGCTGAGGCCCGCCGATGTTAGAGTGAATGCCAGCGCGTGATCCCGCGAGTTGCTTGTGGCCCGTTCGCGTAGCGCGATCAGCGCCTGCCTCGCCCGTTCCGGCGGATAGTTCCACACGCCAACCACGATAGTGTCGATAGGATGCAGTTTGAACTGGAACCGGGTCACGACGCCGAAATTGCCGCCGCCACCGCGAATGCCCCAGAAAAGCTCAGGCTCCGATGTTTCGCTCGCCCACACGACTTCTCCTGCGGCCGTCACGATCTCCGCGCCCAGCAAGCTGTCAATGGTCAGTCCATACCTCCTGGAATTCCAGCCCATACCGCCGCCGAGGGTGAGCCCCGCCACGCCGGTATGCGAGACGACGCCCGCTGGGACGACGAAACCTTCCGGGACCGTTGCGCAGTCGAGATCGCTGAGCAATGCGCCGCCACCTACTTCCGCAGTGCCTGCTCGCCGATCAACCGAAACCGAGTTGAGATACCGGAGGTCGATGACGAGCCCACCGTCGCAGGTTGAGAAGCCCGGGAAACTATGACCTCCGCTGCGGACCGCCAATAAGGCTCTCGACGTCGCCGCCGCGTGCACGGCGCGACATATATCGCCGGTGCTGCGCGGTTGGATGATTGCGGCCGGATGCCGATCAACAACGCCATTCCAAACCTTTCGACAGGCATCGTAGTCCTGGTGACCGGCCGTGATAACCGGGCAGTTGCCTATAGTGGAAAGCTCCCGCAGCAGCAGGTCGGACATAATGCGCCTCCTCTCCCGGATGCTGAGACAACCTATCATCGAAGGCAACAGCAACAAAGTCGAATTGGTTGTGACTGTTTTGGCCGCTTAGGGCCGAGATCGTTAAAAGCGGACATCGGAAAAGGCAGTTTCCGTCTTTTAAATCACGCCAGTCGTCGCTCCTTTGGCTGGATGGGGCCTGGCATGGGTGAAGCGATTACGCTCTAGCAAGCAATGGGTGCTGCGCTCGTGATGGCAGGCATCCTCTTTGCGATCCGTGATTGACGACATCCACTTATTAGAAAAAAGGGCGGGACGTATTCGAGAGTTCAGCCATTCCGGAATGATGTGAGGCTCCGATACAATATTCCGGATTGATCTGACCATAATTCCGGAAATCAACGAGCAACGACGCCAAGAGTTGAACGTTTTCAACACCACTGATTCCGGATGGATGTGCTGCTAGTCACTTTCAGTACCTTTACGGCGTTTTTAATCTTCGGGCACTTGCGTGCGGTTCTGCGGCCGCGGACAGTTAGTCGCTGCAAGATGCATCGTCTGCGGGATAGCCCAATCAGGACGAAATCACGCTGTTTCAGCCAATGCGGGACACGCGGTATCCGTCTGCCCCGCACAAGCCTTGACAGATCGACCCTTACGGTTTTGCAACCGGTCCGGACAGAACCAGACCTGACCTACAAACGCGGACAATCAGGGAAGCACCCCAGCCACATCCCAAGATCCTAATTTAGCCAAGATCACACGTCGATACTGTTACGGAGTGGCAACTGGCAGCGGAGAGGGCGCATGTCGAGTTTCGCGAGGGTCGTTCTGTTGATCGCGTCGTCGTTGATGGCTTCTCAGACCTCTGCGCAGCAGGTGGGCATCGAGACGGGGCTAGGGAGAAGCACATCATCTCCTGACCAAGCGTACAAAGAGCACAAGGATCAAAAGCAAGCTGCGGAAGAACGCGACGGCGAGGTTGCCGAGATGGCCCGCCAGGCGCTATTAAAAGCCCGCTTACTTACCGTTCCTCAGCTGACATCAAAGTGAGCCCGCCTCACAGGGAACCCGCAAAGATGTCGCTTATCGGGCTTGTCCCGCGATTTGGGAGAAACGGTAGCTATCCCAAACGCATCCTGGTCCGCCTCCCTAAAGACATTCGCCGACTTTTCGGAAAACGGGGTGTTGCTTATGCGACGTAACAGATCGGAAGAAACACATCTCGATTTTCAGTACTTGAGTTGGTGGCAGCCCGCCCTCGAGTATTCGGCCTTGAACTGATGACCAACAAAGGCTGAGCCGAGTTTACGAGCGCCGCTGAGCGGAAGGGGTGCTGACACGAGGTGGGTTCCTCAACATTCGCGATTCTCGTATTTTTCCCGTAATGGTTTTCCAGTGCGTAGTCAGCTATCTTGCTTTCCATGGAACGCAAATTGGCCGTCATTCTTGCTGCCGATGTTGTCGGGTTCAGTCGCCTCATGGAGGTGGACGAGGAGCGCACCCACGCGGCCCTTAATACGTGCAATACTGCGATTGCGGGCTTGGTCTCAAAGCACTCCGGTCGAATATTCGCTGTAGCCGGTGACAGCTTTCTCGCTGAGTTTGCGAGCCCGGTGGAAGCGATGCGAGCAGCGATTGAATTTCAAGAAGATGTTTCTGGGCGCTCATTCGACCTACCAGAGGGTCTGCAGATGAGGTTTCGCATCGGGATCAATCTTGGGGACGTGATTGTCGACGGAGGAAATCTCTTCGGTGATGGTGTGAATGTCGCAGTCCGCCTTGAGGCACTCGCGGAGCCGGGGGGAATCTGCCTTTCTAGCGCTGTCTATGAGCAGGTGGAACAGAAGCTGCCTCTTGGCTACGAGGACATCGGACCTCAGGCGCTAAAGAACATCGTGCGGCCGGTGAAAGCCTATCGGGTGTCTCTTCGCCGGGGGGCGGAGACGGTCCTTTCGATCACCGCAACGAGCACTTTCTCATCCAACTGGCTGGTTCCGCGATTGGGCCGCTTCCGAAATGCCAACCCCGATCTCGACATTGAACTGAAAGCGATGAGCCGAGTGGTCGATTTCAGTCGAGAGCCGTTCGATGTGGGAATCCGGGAGGGGCATGGCAAATGGCCTGGCCTTAAGGCTCACCCCTTAATGGATCGGGAGTTCGCCCCGTTTTGTAGTCCGGCTTTCCTGGAGGCGGTGGGTGAAATTAGGGTCCCTTCTGATGTTCTGAAACACCCATTGCTCGACTGGAGGGATGATTGGTGGCTTGACTGGTTTAATGCAGCGGGCGTCGACAGCCCAAAACCGTCATTCTCTCAGAATTTCCAATTTGATACGCAACTCGCGATTAGCCAGGCCGTAATTTCCGGGCAGGGGATAGCCCTTCTTACGCCTATGTTCTTTCAGACCGAAATTCAGTCAGGTCGCTTGGTGCAATTGTTTGATTTGACCGGCCGCCATGGGAAGTTCTGGCTCGTCTATTCGGAAACACGGCAGAATTCTCGCAAAATAGTCGCTTTTCGGGACTGGCTCCTCGAAGAAGTCTAGCGGGCGATCTAGACAATCGAGGTTTCCCAAGAGACGGATGCTCGCGTCTCTCATGTGCGATTTTCGCCCAAAGCATAGGCAGAGCTACGTGGCGTGACCATACGCGAGCCGCTCTGGCGCTTTCCGTTGCCGGGGCAAAACAAAAGCGCCCGCCTGGTAGGACGAGCGCTTCAAACTGCACATTGTTTTCGCGGACTTAGCGAGCGCCAGCTCTTGCGATCCGCTCGATTTCGCCGCGATTGATGCCAAGGTCGTGGAGTGAGCGATTGCTCATACGGCCCAGTTCGGAGACCGTCTGACGATACTTGCGCCAATTGATAAAAGAGCGTGCGATGTTCATGATAAATCCCCTTTCCTGGGTTTTCGAAGTCAGCTGCCAGTCCGTGGCGCTTCGATTACTTCGATGTCGCTTATATATGATTGGTCGGACCAATTTTGCAGCGCGAAGACTGGACCTCAGCTATGCGTAGATTGCATGTCGTGCGCAGTGGTGAATGCGGCAAGTCGATGCTCAATGCGATCCGTACGGTTCGCATTGATGCCTGGAACTCGACGGCAGCCAGAAACGGAGCGGGGGATGATCTGCGAAGTCCATATGGCCACACTTGGCAGCTGCTACGCGAATGACTACGGTCTCCGTAATCTCGCGCGGAAAAGCCTGGTGCAATCAGCGCAGTAGCCTCATCTCAATGAGCCGCCCCAACGGGTGGGGACGTTTCGTCCGGCACCACAATTCCAGCGTAGTGGATCGGATTGTCTTTGCGATCCCGAAAGCATCGGCCGAAGGCGGAAACCGAAACATAGGATCCATCTGCCTTTTGTGACCGATAGTGCTGTACCGTTGGGTGTTGCGCGACAATGGCGTCGCTGATTTGTTTAGCCAATACAGCCACGTCGTCGGGGTGCACACGATCAAGATAGGTTTGTACCGGCAATCCCCGTTCAGTTTCCGCGGGATCGAGACCGAACAACGCGGCGAGGGCACCGTCCGCGTACACGAGGTCGGCGTTCATATCCCACGTAAACAGGCCGGGGTCAGGCATTCGTTCACCCGAGATATTCGTGACGAATAAGTGCTTTGCGTCCGGCACCGTTGGTCCTCTCGTTTGCCGTTTTGCATAGAATGTCCGTAGCTCGACGTGTCCGCAAGTTGGCCTTTGAGAGAAGAGTATGGCATCCAGAAGTTATGTTGACTTGGCAGCCGGACCGGCGTCCCGCGCAAAGATCTCTCCTACGGTCTCCAGGACCCTGCGAATACTGTCGTCTGATGTCGAGTAGTAGATTGTCTGCGCCTCGCGCCGCGTGGTGACTACCCTTGCGGCACGAAATCTTGCGAGATGCTGGGAGAGGGCCGACTGCGAGAGGCCCACCTTGTCTGCGAGTTCATTCACACTGAGTTCGGCGCCGAGAAGATGGGAAGCAATAAGCAGCCGCTTTTCATTAGCGAGGAGAGTGAGCAGCTTCGCGTGCTCAACGAAAACCATTTCATCATGCATTTCAATTCACCATTTAACCAACTGCGGCTGACTTATACGTAAGATGGCGTCCAGGCTAGAGATCGCTACATTACATTTTTGAGATATTCGAGCGCAGCTCTGAGACGTGTTCAGTGAACAGCCCGGATTACCGGTATTCCCGCTTCGTCCGCAGCCCGAATGAGTGCTTCGCGTGCTTCCTGCGCCGATAGCTTACCATGGATTGCGTCAAGGCAGACCTTCACCGCCTCCATGTACTCCTCTCCGTCGTCGGATGGCCAGTCACCTATAAGGGCTTCCGCAACCTCTCTCAGGGACCCGACGAGCCTGTATTTTTCCCGACCACCCATCACCAGCATCAGGGGAGCGAAATGATCGCTTCTGTGCCACTTCATTACAAAACGCCTCCGCACGGTAAACACATCATTAACCGAGCAAGAAGTGTTCCAGCTTCACGACCCTTGCTGGAGACTCGACCAGCAGAGGCACCAACGAAAGACCGTGCTTTGAGCGGGTGCGGAGGCTAGCATTCATGACCTCGGTGCAAATGCTACGCGCAAGTTGATGACGCCCGGGCCGCATTGTCACGGCCGCCCATGAACTGGGTCTTCGTATTTTACCCGATGATATCGCCGGGTTACGAAGAGCAAGTTGAAAAAAAGAGGCCCCAATAGGGTGGGGCCTAGATTGATGAGCAGTGCCCGAGAGTGGGCAGCGCTGCGGACAATACGCCTCACGATCGAGGCTCTCAAGCAAAACAACTCTCGTTTACATTTCGTGACGATGAAGCATGACCACACCTTCGCGCTCCGGGCCACTGCTAACCCAAGAAAAGCCAATGCGTTCGGGTCTGCGCAAACCTCGTGATCCAGCTCAGGCGTCGTCCAGACGCTGCGGCGCCGTGTATGATGAGGCAGCGCACAAGCCAATGAACGTGTGCTGGCGGCGACGCGTTGGAAAGACGTTCTCTCGCGAATAGCTTCGTCCTCAAAATGAAAGGGGCGGCCGGGCAGGGAACCCAGACCACCCCTGGCATCCGACCGGAGGTCCACCGATCAGAGACTTCCAGGTGCGGTGCCGCGCTGCCTTTCCCCGTGAGGAGAGAGATGCGGCAACGCGGCGCCGCTTTTTTAATTAGAATGCGCGCTGGAGGCGGAAGAAGCTTGTCGTGACGTCATCGATGTTGTCGCCGTCGAGGTAGTTGACGGTTGCCTTGGCGTAGAGGTTGTCAACGATCTGATACTCAACCGTCACACCGACCTTCCAAGCGTCGTTGTCCGAGAAGTCGGCGTTGGTAGCGGCATTAACGACGCCGTAGCTGCCGTAGTACTGAGCGCCTGGAGTGATCTTCAGCTTGTCGGTCGCCTTGATGGCGTATTCCGCAGTGATCGCCCACTCGGCAGCGTTGTAGTAAGCACCCGGATCGGACGCCCAGACAGCTGCGAGGCCAAGGGTGCCCGGACCAATAGCGGCTGTGCCCATCGCACGGACCGCGCCGGCTTCGTTGTCGGTGTCGTAGCCGGCCGTGATCTGGTAGCTGAATATGCCAGCCTTCCCGCCGATACCAACGGCTACGCCAACATTGTTCGGCTGTTCACCGTTGTAGAATGGGCTATCTTCCAGCTCGTCGACGCTGATGCCAGCGTAAAAGTTGTCGGCTTCGTACTGATAACGGATGGAGTTGTGCAGCGTGACGGGGCTGCCGACGTTATCGGTTTCGCCCGAGAGACCATCGTCCCACCAGCTGTAGAACAGACCGGCGCGGAAGCCAGCGATGTCGATGTAAGCGGAGTCAAGCACGGCCGACTGCGAGGAAGCGTTATCGGCATTCGTCTGCAGAACGATAACACCGGTGAGCGGGCCGTATTCGGTGTCGCTCTTGGCGGTGAACTGGACCTGACCACGGGTGTAAGCGTCCCAGTCGGAGTCGTTGGCGACAGTGCTGCCGTTGCCCTTGGTTGCGCTGGCACTCGGGCCGGCGTTAACCTGGAAACGGATGTAACCGCTGATCTTGAGGCAGGTTTCGGTGCCTGGGATGTAGAAGTAGCCGCTGCCGTAAGCGTCGCAAACGCGGACGTATTCAACTGGTTCCGGCTCAGCAGCAACGATGGCGTCAGCAGCCTGGGCGCCAGAGAGGGCAGTCAAGGCCACGGTCGTGCTCACAAGGATCATCTTAATATTCATAAATAGTCCAATCTTCTGTCGATTGGGCACAGGTCATCATTGCCGAGAAACGGCTCTACCTACCCAGTTTTCGTGAAAGGCTCTGCGAAGCAATGTGCGTTTGCGCAGAAGCGTGGTGCTCATTCTACCTGAATGAAAAAACTACCAATGACATTGTCTATTGGAAACGTGCACGGATCCCCCTTGCTATCTATGATCGAGCATTGCCCCCACGGCATCGTCCATGCTCCCCCTGCTATCTATCGTGGTGTTGTTCTCTCCCACAAATTTGAATTGCAAAGGATTTATAAGTTCCCGTTATAGACGGCTTGATCGTCACCATGATCTGACCTGAATCTCCACTGACGCCCCAAATTCCCTTTGAGAGGAGACCTGACTGTCTATCAGCGGTGAGGTGCGCGAAGTCGCTGTCATGGGCAACAGCAATGCCGAGGAGAGTTTGTCAGCCGCGGCTTTCGATCGTCAGGCCCGAACGGTTTCCACTTGAGGGAGCTACCGTTCTTCTGGACCAGGCTCCATCCAAGGACCTCGGCGAGCGTCCACAACACAGATCCGGGATGTTACGACCGGAGGTCTGTGAGCGACGGGGGCCGTTCAGAAAATTACCTCGTAAGTTCAATCAGTTGTTCGAATTGTCTCGAAATTCCAATAGTCCTGCTTGACGTTTCTCTGGTTGGGCATCTATAAGCCCCCTCACTGAACGAGGGCGGCGGCGCTGCTGGCGACGARGYCCTTCGCTCTCAAGTTTCTTTTAAGATTGGCTTWGSTGCTGATTGGTTCCTTGGACTTTTTGGTTTGAGGCGAGGAAATTCGACCGGGGTATCTGGTCTGTTATTTGACAATTGAAGATGAGAAGAAAGAGAAACGTGGGCGGCGGA
>NZ_JBFTQH010000034.1:0-49504 GCF_056398905.1 Rhizobium sp. 01T417
TCTTGTTCATCGGGCCCGCAGTTTCGATCCACGCTTCCTCCCCACGGTCGGTCGCCCTTCCGCAGTTGCGCTTCTCTTCGTTCGCCGTGACCAGCTTACGGTGGGACTTCCACCCACAAGAATGCGCCCATGCTGGGCGCACAAACAAAACGCCCACGACGAGCGCGGGCGTTCCAGTTTGTGTGTATCAATCAATCAGGCGGCGCGACGGCTGTAGGATGATGCGCCGTGGGATGCTGCCTGCAGGTTGAACTGGGCAAGGAGTTGCATCAGCTTTGCTGCTTCCTGCGCCAGCCCATGGCTCGCTGCCGTCTGCTCCTCGACCATTGCGGCGTTCTGCTGCGTGCCCTGGTCCATCGTGTTGACGGCCGTATTGATCTCGGCAAGCCCCGTCGACTGCTCACGGGTTGCCGTGACGATTGCGTCGACGTGACGGCTGATCTCCTGAACCTGACCGACGATTGCTTCCAACGCCTTGCCGGTGTCGCCGACGAGCGTGACGCCCGAGCGAACCTGTGAGTTCGAGGCGGTGATCAGGCTTTCGATTTCCTTCGCGGCATGGGCAGAACGCTGTGCCAGCTCGCGCACTTCCTGGGCGACGACAGCAAAGCCCTTGCCGGCTTCGCCTGCGCGTGCCGCCTCGACACCGGCATTCAGCGCCAGCAGGTTGGTCTGGAAGGCAATGTCGTCGATGACACTGATGATATTGGCAATCTTCTGCGACGACTGCTCGATCTCGGTCATTGCCGAGACCGCCTTGCGGACGATGTTGCCGGACTCTTCGGCGCCGTTGCGGGTTCGAGTGACCAGCGTGCCGGCTTCCTCGGCACGGCGCGCTGTGTCCTTGACGGTCGTCGTAATCTCTTCGAGCGCGGCTGCCGTTTCTTCGATGGAGGCAGCCTGCTGTTCAGTGCGGCGGGCAAGCCCGTCCGCGGCGGTGCGGATTTCTCCGGCGCCCGCGTCGATCGCATGAGCGTTGTCACCGACCTCCTGAAGAACAGCCCGCAACTTGGCCACGGAGGAATTGAAATCACTGCGCAGCCGGTCGAGGTGGTCGGCAAAAGGCGTCTCGATCGTCCGCGTGAGATCGCCTTCCGAGAGAGCGCCCAGCGCTTCGGCAAGCGCATCGACGGCATGTTGGATCTCGCTGGCTTCACGTGCCTTCGAGGCTTCGTTACGGGAACGCTCCTGCTGAGCCTGCTCGCGGGTGTGCTCGGCGCTCCGTTCGAGGTCGAGGCGTGCGAAAGAGTTGTCGCGGAAGATCGCTACGGCAGCCGCCATGTCGCCGATCTCATCCTTGCGCCCGGCGTAAGGGATGGCCGCGTCGAGATCCCCGTCCGCCAGACGGGCCATGCGGGTGGCGATCGTCGAGATCGACTGAGAAATGCGCGTCCAGGCAAGGAAGGCCGCAGCAACGGCGACGGCAAGCGCGACGACGAGGCCACCGACGATGGACGAGATGCCTGCGTTATAGTTACCGGTCGCGGCAGCGAGAGCGGCATCGGTCGACTGCCGATCCTTTGCCAACATTCCGTCGACGAGCGTCTGAATGTTGTTGGCGGACATGGAAAGTTCGCCGCGATAGAGGCTGTTGGCCTGGCTGCGCTTGTTGTCGAGCGCCAGCGCAATGATCTTGTCGGCAAGCGCAGCGTCGTTGGTGAGCGCCTTCTGCAGCCGGCCGAAATTCTGGCTCATGTAATCGCTCTTCGGCTGCTTGTCGAAGGCGCCAATGGCAGTGGCAAGGCGCTGGCGGCGGGCCTTGAGTGTCGTCTCCGCGTTGCGGAAGTCCGTCTTACCTGTTGCAAGGAGGTAGTCGGCGTAGCTGCGACGAACGTCGTTCAGCGTCGTGACGATCGCGTGGAGCCGTTCGGTGTTCGGAATGTTCTGCGCCCCGATCTGCCGGGTGTTGGCCTCCAGATTGATCAACGAGAAGGCCGCGATCGCACCCTGCACCAGGGCAATGACGACAAGGGACAGAAAAAGAAGCGGAAGAAGCGTCTTGATCTTCAATTTGGACATAGAGCGGCCTCAGTGCGGCTGAACGATGTGCTTCAGTCAATCTCCTGTTGATCGCCTGGGGGAACACTCGTTTTAATGGTGTGGGGAGAACGGTACGGACAGCGTCCATCCTGCATCATGCATTGCACGCCACTAAAGCCCAAGATCCGTAAGATTTGATTAAAAGTACTATTTTTTAATCACCGCTGGTCGCGCCCTCCAACGAGAACGCCCGCGACGAGCGCGAGCGTCCGGTCTTCGCAGGATTACATCAGGCCGCGCGACGGCTGACCGCAGCGTGGGATGCTGCTTGCAGGTTGAACTGGCTCAGCAACTGCATCAGCTTTGCCGCCTCCTGCGCCAGCCCATGGCTCGCTGCCGTCTGCTCCTCGACCATGGCGGCATTCTGCTGCGTGCCCTGGTCCATCGTGTTTACAGCAGTGTTAATCTCGGCAAGCCCCGTCGACTGTTCGCGGGTCGCCGTGACGATCGCATCGACATGACGGCTGATCTCCTGAACCTGACCGACAATCGCGTCCAACGCCTTGCCGGTGTCGCCGACGAGCGTGACGCCCGAGCGAACCTGACTATTCGAAGCAGTGATCAGGCTTTCGATTTCCTTCGCAGCCTGGGCCGAGCGCTGCGCCAGTTCACGCACTTCCTGGGCGACGACCGCAAAGCCCTTGCCGGCTTCGCCGGCGCGTGCCGCCTCGACGCCGGCATTCAGCGCCAGCAGGTTGGTCTGGAAGGCGATGTCGTCGATCACCCCGATGATGTTGGCGATCCTCTGCGAGGACTGCTCGATCTCGGTCATTGCCGAAACCGCCTTGCGCACGATGTTGCCGGACTCTTCGGCGCCGTTGCGGGTGCGCGAGACGAGATTGCCGGCCTCCTCAGCGCGACGTGCCGTGTCCTTGACCGTCGTGGTGATCTCCTCGAGCGCTGCAGCCGTTTCCTCGACCGAGGCTGCCTGCTGCTCGGTGCGGCGGGCAAGGCCGTCTGCGGCCGTGCGGATTTCGCTCGCACCGCCATCAATGGCGTGCGCGTTGTTGCCCACGGCATGCAGAGCACCGTGGAGCTTGGTGACGGCGTTGTTGAAGTCATTACGTAGGCGGTCGAGATGCGGGGCAAACGGCGCGTCGATGCGATGCGCAAGGTTGCCATCCGACAGCGCGCCGAGGGCACTGGCAAGCGCATCGACGGCATGACGGATTTCGGTTGCCTCGCGGTTTTTCTGCTGCTCGCGCTCATGACGCTCACGCTCGGTAAGGGCACGGCCGATTTCGGCTTCACCCTCAA
Source organism: Rhizobium sp. 01T417 (assembly GCF_056398905.1). Lineage (NCBI taxonomy): Bacteria > Pseudomonadati > Pseudomonadota > Alphaproteobacteria > Hyphomicrobiales > Rhizobiaceae > Rhizobium > Rhizobium sp. 01T417. The sequence continues at coordinate 3,298 of NZ_JBFTQH010000034.1, forward strand.
GGCGCTCTCGATCAACCGCGTTCTTCTTGAAGACAGCCACAGCCTCGGCCATCGAGCCGATCTGGTCGCGGCGCTGCTCGCCAGGAATGGAGACCGACAGATCGCCGGCGGCAAGCTTTTGCATCGCGGCGGTCATATCGGTGACGGGACGGATCACCAGGCCATGCAGCAGCCAGGCCATGGCGCAGATCATCAGGCCGACGGCGAGGATCGTGGCAATGGTTGCGGCAATGCGGAATTCGTTCAGCGAAGCGAAGGCGGCGTCGCTGTCCACGACGAAGCCGAGGTACCATTCGACCGACGGCAAACCTGCAACCGGCATGAAGCTGACGAGGACATCCTTGCCGGCAAACTCAGTCGGAACGAGCCCGGCCTTGATCGCCGGTGTCTCAGCCGGGAAAGCGTCGGCAAGCGTCTTTGTCACCAGCTTTGCATCCGGGTGGATCAGGATCTGCCCGCTCTTGTTGACGAGGAAGGCCGTGCCTTTGCCGCCGAGATCGATCTCCTTGATCATGTCGACCATGGTCTTCAGCGAGAAGTCGCTGCCGGTCACGCCGGCCAGCTTGCCGCCGTGGCTGACGGGAACGGCCGAGCTGATGATGAGATCGCCGCTCGACGCATCGACATAGGGCTCGGTCATGACGCTGGCGTTGGCCTTGACGGCATCCTGATACCAGGGGCGCTTGCGCGGATCATAGCCGTCCGGCATCGGCAGCTTCGGCCACATGGTGAAGACACCCTGCTCGTCGCCAAAATAGGTGCTGACGAACTGGCTGGTCAGAACATCGTTCTGGAGCACGGCTTCGACGCCCTTCTGATCGGCGGCGCGGCCGATGGCGTTCGCGACCATGGCGGTCAGCGTCACACGACCATTCATCCAGTTGGCCAGGCTGCTTGCAGCCTGCTCACCGGACGAGCTGATGTTGGCTTCGATCGCGGCAGTCGCGGTGCTCCGTTCGACGGAATTGATGTAGTAGGAAAAGGCGGCAAAGGCCACAAGAACAACGGCAGACGCGGCAACGAGGATGCGCGTCATCAAATTCGTCTTCTTTTTCAAGGATTTTCCTTTCGTGAGTGGTCCGCGCCGTACTTGACGAAGCGCGGGCTACTCGATGCGCAGGCTATGGGCAAAACGGGACAAAGCGCCTCATGCGCCCGGACGACTGCGCCATCAGCGCGCCGTCATACCCCTAATATTAGAGGGGTATTTAAAACTGGCTTAAAATTTGACGAAACTCGACTATTCCCACGTCAGCGGCGCATGAAGGCTTCGAAGGCGGCTTTCGCTTCGGCGCTGTGTAGGCGGTCGAAGAAGTGACGCGCCTCGTCATCGATGCGCGCAATGACTTCTTCCCGATCGCCCCGGATCAGGTTGCGCGCGATCTTCAGCGCTTCTGGCGGCTTGGCGGCAAGCTTGGCAGCGGTTGCGAGCGTTGTCCTTTCGACCTCATCGGGCGCACAGACTTTCCAGACAAGTCCCGCCTCCCGTGCTTCCTCGCCGGAGAAGCCCTCACCGAGAGCCAACATCGCAAAGGCGCGCTGGTGTCCCATGATCCGCGGCGCAAGCAGGCTGGACGCCGCTTCCGGAACGAGGGCGAGGTCGACGAACGGCGTGCGGAACTGGCTGCGCGCTGAGGCGATTGTCAGGTCGCAATGCATGTGCATTGTGGTTCCGATCCCGATCGCCAGCCCGTCGACACCGGACACGATCGGCTTTTCGGAGCGAACCATGGCGTAGAGGAATTCGACGATCTCGCGAGGCATGGCACCGCCCATCGCCGCTGCGAGGAAATCTCCGAGGTCATTGCCCGCGGAAAAGCAACCTTCGGTGCCGAGAAAAGCCGTCGCCTTGATCGCCGCATCGCCATTGGCGGCAATCAACGCCTCCGCCATTTTCCGATACATGGCGCGGGTGATGGCATTCTTCTTTTCCGGCCTGTTGAAACGGATGATCTGGATGCCGGGGTGTGCCGCATCCTGCTCGACGATGACCTGCTCTGTCATGATGGTTCCTCAGGCGAGAACTATTTTGGCAGCCGCAAGGCTTGCGGCGCCGTTGATGACGCTGTCCTTCAGCGCCGTCACTTCCGAAAGAAGATTTTCCGCGGCAAAACGGCAGAGTGCGATGCGCCCTTCGGCACCTCCCGCCGGTGCCTGCGCGAGCCCGCCCTTGGCGAGATAGCAGCCGGTCAGGACAAGGCCGAAGAGCCGCTGATACGGTGTCGCGCCGGCCAGCGCCTCTGCCACCTTAGCATCGCGAACCTGCGCCAGCAGCCAGTCCGTCGCCTCGCCGAGGTCGGTTATTGCGGAATCGAGGCGATTTGAGGTCGCGCCGAAGCCGCCGAGGTTGGAATGGCGGACCTGGTCGGCGATCTGTTTCAGCTCGGCGATGAAACCGTGCACCTGGTCGCCGTCCGAAAGCGTCAATTTGCGGGTGACGAGATCGATCGCCTGGATACCGTTCGTGCCCTCATAGATCGGCGCAATGCGCGCATCACGCAGATAGCGCGCGGCTCCCGTCTCCTCGATGAAGCCCATGCCGCCATGCACCTGAATGCCTGATGAGGCGACGTCGACGCCGACATCGGTGGAAAAGGACTTGGCGATCGGCGTCAGCAGTGCTGCGCGCTCCTGCCAATGCTGCTTTCGATCCGCCGCGCGATGCGACATGTCGATGGCATGGGCACAGGTATAGGAAATTGCGCGGGCGCCTTGCGTCAACGCCTTCATCGTCAGGAGCGTGCGGGTAACATCCGGATGGTCGATGATCGGGCTCATGCCGCCACCCGCCCAGTTCGGCGCCTTGCCCTGAACCCGCTCTCTCGCATAGGCGACTGCCTTTTGCGTCGCCGCCTCGGCGATCGCGACGCCCTGCATGCCGACGGCAAGGCGGGCATTGTTCATCATCGTGAACATGCAGGCGAGGCCCTTGTTCTCCTCGCCGACCAGCCAGCCGATTGCCCCCTTCTCCTCGCCGAACTTGCCGTCGCCATAGATCATGGTGCAGGTCGGCGAGCCGTGGATACCGAGCTTGTGCTCCAGCGAGTGCGCGAAGAGATCGTTGCGGGCGCCAAGCGATCCGTCCGCATTGACGAGGAATTTCGGCACGAGGAACAGCGAGATGCCACGCGTTCCGGCCGGTGCGTCCGGGAGGCGAGCGAGGACCAGGTGAATGATGTTGTCGGCGGCGTCGTGTTCGCCCCAGGTGATGAAGATCTTCTGGCCGAAGATGCGGTAGGTGCCGTCGTCCCGGCGTTCGGCGCGGGTCTTGAGCACGCCGAGGTCGGAGCCGGCATGCGGCTCCGTCAGGTTCATCGTGCCGGTCCACTCACCCGAGACGAGCTTTGCGAGGTAGGTATTCTTGAGTTCGCCGGACGCATGGCTGTTGATCGCTTCGATCGCACCCATGGTCAGCGTCGGGCAGAGCGCGAACGCCATCGATCCGGAATTCCACATTTCCAGGGCGGCGACGTTCAGCATATGCGGCAGCGCCTGCCCACCGAAGTCTTCTGGTGCGGTCAGGCCATTCCAGCCGCCGGCGATCCAGTTCTTGTAGAGATCGCGCCAACCATCGGGCGTTACTACCCCGCCGTCGACGAGGCGCGAACCCTGACGGTCGCCAACCTCGGCGAGCGGCGCAACTTCATCCGTGGCGAATCGTCCCGCTTCATGAAGGATGGCGTCGACGAGATCATCACCAAGGTCACCGAGCAAACCAGCTTCGATTGCATCGCCCAGGCCGGCAACATGCTTCAGCGTAAACGCAATCTCTTCGACCGGCGCCTTGTACATCAGTGATCTCCTCGCATCGCTGGCCGCCGATTGAACAGCCCTCCAGCCTCTCCAAGGGCAGAGCTAATTGATTTTTACGTAAACGTCAATTTCAAACTTCCAGCGACAAGCTGCCACGGAGTTACACATGTCATGAATTATTACGCACTTGCACAAACAACCGTCATAGAGAATCTCTAAGGACACTCACCGCCATCGCAAGAGGACCGGCGCATCAATGGATACTTTGCCCGCCAACATCCACGGACTCGTGTGGGCCTACCGCTTTCCGCCGGAAGGCGGCAAGGCAATCCGTCTCCCAAACAGCGCGCCGCAGGCCGAGTTGACCGACGGCGGCGGCTTCTATTGGCTGCATCTCAATCTCGCCGATGCCAGGGTGCCCGGCCTGCTCGACAGTATCGTTGGCTTGAACGACGATGCCAAGGCAGCCTTGACCACCCGTGACACGCATGCCGCGATAACGGTCGACGAACAGCTGCTCTACGGCACGCTTGTTGATTGCCAGCGCGAATTCGATCGTGAAACCGCCGATCTTGGTTGGCTGCATTTTGCGATCTCCGACCGCTTTATCATTACCACGCGGCTGCAGCCGCTACGCAGCATCGAGCGCGCCCGCGCGCTAGTGGAGAAGAACCCGGCAAAATTCGAACGGCCCGTCGACCTGTTCGAGATCCTGGTGATCGAGTTCCAGCGGACACTGATCTCCATCGTCATGGAAATGACCGAGGAGCTCAACGTTATCGAGGATTTCGTCTACGACAACTCGCCACGCGACGAACGCCGGCGGCTGGCGCCGGTCCGACGTACGGTCGTCCGGCTGCACCGGCACCTGAGAACTGTGCTGGCCCTGATGCGTCGCGCTGCCGCCTCGCATGACGATGAAATGCCCTTCGGCTTCGATGATGTCGCGGGACGGCTGACGAGCCGCCTCGAAACCGTCGATCACGACATTTACGCGCTGCAGGACCGCGCGCGGCTGCTGCATGAAGAAATCGACTCGAAGGCGTCCTCGGAGACGAACCGGCACCTCTACATTCTGTCGATCATGACGGCCTTCCTGCTGCCGCCAACCCTGGTGACGGGCTTCTTCGGCATGAACACGGCCAATCTACCTTTTGCCGAAGGAAGCGGCGGCACGGAATATGCCGTGGCGATCATTATCGCCTCCATCGTGCTCGCATGGTGGCTGCTGAAGCGCGTCCGCATCCTCTGAACGCAAAAGGCCCGGCATTGCTGCCGAGCCCTGAAACCGAAAGCTTGCTTCACTCAGTAGTACGGCGAAACGCACTGCTGGCGCGGGCCGTTGTACGGCTGGAACGTGTTGTCGTAGACCCGATAGGAACGGTAACGCGCCTGGCACCAGGCCACGTGACCCGAGCCGAGCGAAGCAGCCGGCGGAGGAGCCACATAGGTCGGCTGCGATGCAATAGCACCACCAATTATCGCACCAGCGCCGAAGGCGGCCAGCGGGAACCAGTAGCCGTCATAGTAGCGGTAGCCACTGCGATAGTAGGGATAGCCGCGATAGCCACCGTACCAACCCGGGCGATAGGCTGGGCGATAAGCCGGGCGGTACCCCGGATAATAGCCAGGGAGATAGCCTGGATAGTAGCCCGGCCGGTATCCGGGACGAAAACCGGGGCGGCAATACGGGCCACGGCAATACTGGACGTTCTGGACGTCACCAGATTTTTCGACCTGCGGCAGAGCCGGCATCTGCGTCGCCTGCGAGGGCGCATAGCCACTTGCCAGCGTGACAAAGGAAACGGCGGCAATCGCTATCTTCTTAAAAAACCCAGTCATGGAAGCTCCATTTCCAGTTGGAATACGCGCGCACGAGAATGCCAAGGCACTGAAAACGTTCCAATGACCAGTTTTCATGCTGTCGGTGCGACTTTCTGTTTTTAAGCGATCGCGGATTAACTGGACATTAACCGCCTATCACCACGCTCATTCCATGAAGCAATCCTGGAGAAATCTTCTGCTTCGCTTGATGGTTCCGGCGCTTGTCGCGGGACCTCCGATTATGGCTGTGGCGGCTGACACCCTACCCTGGAACAACCCCAACAACGCGCTCGTCATCGACGCGTACGAACTCAATACGATCGATTGGGATTCCCTGCTTTCGGACAAGCGCATTGCCGCCTTCATTTCGAAAGCTTCCGACGGACTTCCAGAGAGCTTCTCCTGCACCGGCGATCATGCCGGGGACACGGTTGCGCATTGCAAGACCATGTGGCGCAAATATGCGGTGAGCCGCGAGCTCTTTCAGACGCGGCGATTGGTTGCCCGGGCGGCCGGCCTCCTCTGGGGCTCCTATCACCTCGCCCGTCCCGGCAACCCGGTCGACCAGGCCAACCATTTCCTCGAATACGCCGATCCCAAGGACGACGAGATGATGATCCTCGATCTCGAGGGCATCGATCCGCAGAAATTCATGTCGCTGGAGGACGCACAGATATTTGCAGGCCATATCAGGGCAAGGACCGGACGCTACCCGGTTCTCTATACCAATCACAACACCGCCCGATATATTGCCGCATATCGCAACGACTATCCGGTGCTGGCGCGGCTACCGATCTGGTATGCGCGATACAGGCCCGACGTGAAGGGCGTGTTCCCGATGGGAAACTGGGACAACTACCTGATGTGGCAGTTCTCGTCGGGACAGAACTGCAGCAAGCGCCGCTGCCCTTACCGCGTTCCAGGCACATTGACGGATATCGATGTCAACGTCGCGCCCATGAGCCGCGCCGAACTCGCAAAGGTGTGGGCGCGGGGCAACCTCTTGCCGGCGCGCGAACCGGACCCGCCGCTCATTCTTGCCAAGATCGAGATGGAGCCGCGCGGAATGCCTGCCCAAGGCCCGGCAACCGCACAGCTTCCGCCGGATCCTATCGTCACATCCTCGATACCGCAGAGCGACGTCGTGCGCGCGCGTCGAGACTTCTGAGAAACGTGCGCACAAAAAAGACCCCGTCTCGAAGAGACGAGGTCACTTGGGAGGGAGTCTTTTGGATTAGGCGACGACGGAGAGCTTCGCCTGATCGCCCTGCAGGCGGTTGACCATGAAGTTCGAGTACCATTCGAGGAACTGCATGACGCCGCCTTCATGCGCCATCGAATAAGGTCCAGGCTCGTAGGCCGGCGAGTGAATACCGAAGGCATTCTCTTCGACGATGCGACGGTCCTGATCGTTGGTTTCGGTCCACACATGCGTGAGCTCGGCCAGATCGTAGTCGACACCCTCGACGGCATCCTTGTGCACGAGCCACTTCGTCGTGACGGCCGTTTCATTGGCACTGAGCGGCAGCACGCGGAAAGAAATCGCATGGTCGCCGAGAATGTGGTTCCACGTCGTCGGGTAGTGGAACAGCAGCATCGTGCCGATGCGATCAAGCGTCACGTCGTCCGAAAGAGGCCTCTCGACGGCGCGCCTGCCGGACATGGTGTAGCTCTCTGCGTCCTCGATCAACGGCATGCGGGCGGTGCGGAACTGACCGTCGGGGGAAATCTGGAACTTGCTCGGCAAGCCAGCCGCCTCGCAGCGTGCCCAGTGACCCGCAATCTCGGGATCGTCGGCACCGCCGTCCGTGCCGGTGACGCTCGGCGCTTCCGGGTAGGTGCGGCAGAGTTCGGGGTGGTTGGCCGCGCAGTGATAGCATTCGCGGTTGTTTTCCCAGACGAGCTTCCAGTTGCCCTTCTCGATGATCGTGCTCTGGAAGGCGACCTTCGCCTCGCTCAAACGATGCGGCAGCATATAGGGCGCGACCATGTCGCGGATCGGCTGGAAATCCGGTGCATTCTGCGCGAGACAGATGAAGATGTAGCCGCCGAAGCTCTCGCAATGGACCGGCTTCAGGCCGTAACCGCTCTTGTCGAAATCATCGCCCATGTGGCGGGCAAAGGCGAGCTTGCCATCGAGGTCGTAGGTCCACTGATGATAGGGGCAGACGAGGCGAACCGAGGAGCCGTGCTCCTTGGTGCAGACGCGCGAGCCGCGATGGCGACAGCTGTTGTGGAAGGCGCGAATGACGTTGTCACGGCCACGGACGATGACAACGGGATAGTCGCCGATCTGGACCGTGAAATAAGCGCCCGGCTTCGGCAGCTCGCAATCATGGCCCATGAACAACCAGTCGCGATAATAGATCATCTCCATATCGAGCTTGAAATAATCCTCGTCGACATAGAAGGGCCGCTCGAGACTGAAGCCTTCCCTGCGGGTCTTGAGTTGCCGCAATACGTTGCTGCGAATATCCATCTGCATATCCTCGTATAATGGGCCGCCGCTTGATCGAAGGCGAGAGCCGCCGGAAGCTTCGCTCCCTCTCCGTCAGGAGACTTTCTTGATAGACATTTAAACACCGCTGGCGCGCGGCGTTTGGTTGTAAAGCGACATCGGCTTCGAAAATGACGACAGGCGGCAAAGGAGTGCGGAATCGAACGCGGTTCCAGCCTAAAAATGCTTCATTCTCGGCCAGCAAGGCCAATTACGACATTGCCGCAACCCAATTCACACTTGGGCTCTCGGCACAACCTTGCCACAGCTATCGTATTTGCGACATGGCGGCGGTGGCCAATATCCACCAACCCGCGCATGACGGCCGAATTTAATCTGCCATTAAGCATGATTGCCTATCCTTTCCACATCAATCATCCATGTGGATATCTCTCATGGCGAAGCTTCGCTATTTCGACGCCACTAACAGCAATTCCCGCAACGCGGTACCGGTCACCTCGCATTCTGAATTTCTGCGCACCGGAAAGATCACGCGCACCCGGGCCCACTGGCTCGCCGAGGAGCGGCGCTACCTCACACATGACGAAGTCGCAGAGAAGACGGGCCGCAAGCTGGAGACAGCCGGCGCCAAGACGCATCGACATATCAACGGATTTCACCGTTCGATCCAGCTTCCGAAGCTGCTCTTCCACCGCACGCTGCAGGACAGCCCGCATTTAGGCTATTGCCACGTGACTGCGTCGCGGACGAAATTCGCCCGCTTCGAAGAAGTCAGCTGGGCGTTCTACATCGCGAATTTCTACGCCGACATCGGCGACAACGACAATTTCTTCCACAAGATCGATCTGAAGTATTCGCGCATGTATTTCGCGGTGGCGATCAAGCCCGGCGAACATACGCCGGAGAAGATGACGATCGACCGCTCGGTCAGGGGCAACGGGGTGCTTTTCCGCACCGACGATCCGCAAATCGCCATCAAGAACGTATTGCTGCTCGGCGCGCGCAACGAGCAGCTGCGCGAGATCATTCGCCAGCTCTGATCGCGATCATTCGCCAGCTCTGATCGGCATCATCGGCCCGCTTCGATATTGATCCGATCGCCGGGAAGGCATAAGGACTGCCGGACAGCAATCCGGACAGCGCATGGCACGATCGATCGACATCACGAAGGACAGGCAGCAGGCTATCGAAGCCGGTTGCGCAGTGCTTGGCGAGGGCTTCCCGATCGCGATCCCGACGGAGACCGTCTATGGGCTCGCTGCCGATGCGACCAATCCGGTCGCAATTGCCCACATCTACGAGACCAAGGGCCGCCCCCGCTTCAACCCGCTTATCTGCCACATGGCCGACCTTGCCATGGCTGAGAAGCACGCGGAGTTCGACCCCGTTTCACGCGCGCTGGCCGAAGCATTCTGGCCGGGGCCCCTCACGCTCGTCCTGCCGTTGAAGCCAGAGAGTGCCATTCATTCGCTGGCGACCGCAGGGCTTGATACCGTTGGCATCCGCGTGCCGAAGGGTTTCGCGGGAGAGCTGATCCGCGCCTTTGGGCGGCCGCTCGCCGCGCCCAGCGCCAACACGTCAGGCAAGATCAGCGCGACGAGCGCTGCCCATGTCGACGCCGACCTCGGCGAGCGCATCAGACTGATCCTCGATGCCGGTGCAAGCACCGTTGGCGTCGAGTCCACGATCGTCAAGGTCGAGGATGGCAAGCTCAGGCTCTTGCGGCCGGGCGGGCTGCCTGCCTCGGAGATCGAGCGCGTGGCCGGTCAAAAGCTGGTGCGAGCCCGGAAGGCGTCCGCGGCCATCGAGGCTCCGGGGATGCTGGCATCCCACTACGCGCCCGGCGCAACCGTCCGGCTGGACGCAACGCATGTCGATTCCCACGAGGCGCTGATTGCCTTCGGCAAGACGGCCGTTGCCGGTGCCGATGACGCCAGGATCGTCCTCAATCTCAGCCGGGACGGCGATCTCGCGGAAGCCGCGGCGAACCTCTTCGACTATATGAAGAAAGCCGACGCCAGCGGCGCGCAGACGATCGCCTTTGCAGCCATTCCCGACGAGGGTCTCGGCGAGGCAATCAACGATCGGCTCCGCCGCGCAGCCGCGCCACGTGAGTAAGCAAGAAGGATCATGTTTCGATGAGCAGCGTTTCCCCCGAACTTCTCGACCGTTTCGCCGCCATCATCGGTGAGAAGCATGCGCTTAAGAGCGAAGCCGATCTCGCGCCGCATCTGATTGAAAACCGTGGCCTTTACCACGGCTCGTCCCCTCTTCTCCTGAAGCCCGGTTCGGTCGAAGAAGTGTCGTCGATCCTGAAGCTCGCAACCGAGACCGGAACCGCGGTCGTGCCGCAAACGGGCAACACGGGTCTCGTCGGTGGCCAGACGCCGCGCGAAGGCAAGTCCGACATCATCATCTCGCTCGAACGCATGAACAAGGTTCGTGATGTCGATCCCGTCGCCAATGTCCTCGTCGCCGATGGCGGGGCGATCCTCGCGGACGTGCAGAAGGCGGCAGAGGCATACGGCAGGCTGTTTCCTCTCTCGCTTGGCTCCGAAGGTTCGTGCCGCATCGGCGGCAATCTGTCGACGAATGCCGGTGGCACGGCGGTGCTTGCCTATGGGAACATGCGCCAGCTCTGCCTCGGCCTCGAGGTCGTGCTGCCGACCGGCGAAATCTGGAACGGCCTGCGCCGCCTGAAGAAGGATAACACCGGCTACGACCTTCGCGACCTCTTCATCGGCGCGGAAGGCACGCTCGGCATCATCACCGGCGCCGTGCTCAAGCTCTTTCCGCAGCCTCTCGGAAAGCAGGTCGCTTTTGCCGGCCTTAACTCGGTCGAGGATGCCCTTGCCTTTTTCAACCTTGCGTCCAGCCTTTGCGGCACCTCGCTTACCGGCTTCGAACTGATGCCGCGCTTCGGCGTCGAGATTACCGCACGCAACATCGAGGGGGTACGCGATCCACTGGAATCGGCGCATCCCTGGTATGTCCTTGTCGATATTTCCACGTCCGATTCAGCCGAAACCGCCGAGCGCATGATGACGGCGCTGCTTGAGCAGGGCTTCGAGGCGGGGTTGGTTCAAGACGCAACAATCGCCACTTCGGTCGCGCAACAGCAGGCGCTCTGGCACATGCGCGAGAGCATGTCGGACGCGCAAAAACCAGAAGGCGGATCGATCAAGCACGACGTTTCCGTGCCGGTTTCGGCAATCCCGGTCTTCATGCACGAGGCCAGCGATGCAGTCATGGCGGCCATGCCCGGCGCTCGCATCTGCGCCTTCGGCCATATGGGCGACGGCAATATTCATTACAACATTTCCCAGCCTGTTGGCGCCGACAAACAGGCCTTCCTGGCGCGTTGGCGTGAACTGAACCACATCGTCCATGGCTTCGTGCTGGCGCACGGAGGATCGATTTCCGCCGAGCACGGGATCGGTCAGCTGAAGCGCGACGAACTGGCCTCGATCCGCCCGTCGATTGAAATGGAGCTGATGCGCAGGATCAAGCACGCCTTCGACCCGGCCGGCATCATGAACCCCGGCAAGGTCGTCAACGTCGACTAAGGGGCGACGATTTAAAGAAGGCTGGTGCTGGTCGTGCCGCCATTGGTCAGGATGGTGAGCGCCGGGGATGTGCCAGAGTTGTTCTGCAGATCATACATTGCCGTAAAGCGCTTCATGAGCTTGTCGACCTTCTTGGAATCCTGGAGATCCTCGAGATTGACGAACTTCCCAAGCATGGAAACCTGTTTTTCGACATCCATGTTCGAGACACTGGTCGGCAGGCTGAAGGTGGTTGTAATCACCTGGAACAACGCCTTGTCGCCTAGAATCGTGTAGAGCGATGTGATGTCGGGTGCGCTGCGCGCGAAATACAGCGCGAGGCGTACGCCGTCGTTCGTTTCACCTTCCTGCGATTCCAGCGTCTGCTGAACGTACTTTTGCTCCGTCCGGTCTTCGGCGCCAACATTCTGGACTGTCCCGATCTTGGCCCGCGTCAGGTTACCGTCGGTATCGAAGTTGAAGTCCGAGACAATCTCCTTGAACTTCGACTCAGCCTTCGTGTTGAGGTAGCTCTTGGGATCGGACGGATCGGAGGTAAAGATCTTGCGCAGCGTCTCCTCGTCGTATTTCTTCGGGTCGAGGCCGTTTGCCGTCAAGACCAGGCTGGTCAACTTGTCGTTTGACAGGAAGTCGTCGAGAGACTTCACCTCCGCCATGCCTTTGGCGAATGCATCGACCGCTTTCGTCGCATCCTTGGAAGCCTTGTCCCTAAGCGGGCCGTCGCTCATGCCCATCAGCATGCGCGACTTATAGTTCGTCGCATATTTCGCCATCACGGCGGACGGCAGCGGCTGTATCTCCGCGGATATCTTGCCGTCAGCTCCAAAATTGAAGGCGCGGACCAGATTGGTGATCCGCTCGTCTTTTAACGAGGCGACGTAGCCGTCGAGATCGTAGGGGTCACTCTTCAGCAGCTTGCGGAACATGGAACGAGACACGTCCTGTTCCGTCAGTCCGTAGGCGCGAAGCGCCATATCGTAAAGTTCAGGTAGGTCGTCGTTCTTCTTGTCAAAGTCTGCGGCGGCGTTCGAGCGCAGCAGGTCGTCAACCTTCTTGATCTTATCGTCGGCCATTCGCGTCTTGTAGTTTGCCACGGCCTCGTCGATCGCCTCGTTCTGCGCGTCCGCATATCGCACGCCGTAGAACGTCGTCGTATCCATCAACTGAGCACTCGATTGCGGGCCGGATGCAGCGGCGGCCGAACCATCGGCCGCGAAGCTGAACGCGGCATTGAGCGCGCTGAGCCCCTGGCTAGCGGCGAAGCTGGCATCAGTCAGGATGCTTTTGATGTCTGCGTCGCTGACGCTCGTGGGGACGCCATAGGCCGACCGCAGAGTGTTCATCATTTGCCCGTCAGCGATCAGGTCATCGACATTGGAGATCGTCGGGATCACAGTCTGGAAGTAATCGAGATTGGCGCGGACCTGCGAACTCGTGGCCCGTGCCTGCGCGATTGTTTGCGCCCCGGCGCCAGTGGCAACGCTGCCGTCGGCCTGGAAGTTGAAGGCCGAGTGGACGTCGTCGTAACCCAGCAAGCTGGCGTAGCTCGCATCCGTCAAGACGCTGCGAAGGTCGGCATCGCTGACGCTCTGGGGAAGCGAATAGGCATCCCTGATGTACTGGGGCAGCTTGGTATCAGCGATCAGGTCATCGACATTGGTGATGCTGACGATCTTTGATTGATAATAGCCCGTGGTGTTTGCGGCCTGGTCGGACATCGCTTTCATCTGATCCGACGTCTGTGCCGCATAGGACGCCGCAGCGGAATTGATGGTACCGTCCGCGTTGAAATTGAAGCTCTGATTGACGTTGCTGAAATCCAGCAAGCTTGCATAGCTCGCATCGGTAAGAACCAACCGGAGTGCCGCGTTGCTGAAATCGTCGCCCATGCTGAAGGCCGTTTTGATATAGGACGTCAGCCGCTTGTCGGCGATGATGTCGTCGACATTGGTGACGGTCCCGATCTTGGACAGATAGTAGGCTTTGTTGTAGTCGGCAGCCGCCGAGGTCGTGATCGATGGGACAGTCAGATTGTACTGCTCCATGACGGCGTCTTTCTGGGTGGCCGTCTGCGCTGTGCCGTTAACGGTGCCATCTGCATTGAAGCTGAATTGTGCGGCAAGCGCCTTATACTTGTCGTTGCCGTTGAGATTGACAAAGCTATTGGGATCGTTGACGTCGCTCGTCAAAACCTGCGCCAGGAAATCCTTGGAAACATAAGTGGGATCGATGCCGTAGGCCTTGAGAACATAGGTGCGCACGCGGCTGTCGCCGACGAGATCGGAAACGTTCTGAACCGCGTCTATCGCGTTGCTGTAGTATTTCGTTTCGGCCGCGGCATTCTTGCCTTCGTCCGCGAAGGATTGCGTGTAGAGACCGATCAGGTCGTCTTCCTGCGCGTCGCTCTGGGCGTCCGCCGCGTGCGTGTGGAAATTGAACGCAGCAGCGAATTCCTTGTAGCGCGAATCGGAAAGCTTGTTGGCGAAGCTATTGGCGTCCGTCAGATCGCTTTCCAGCACCTTTTTCATGAAGGCCTTGGCGTAAGTCATGTCTTCGAGGCCATAGGCCTTCATCGCATAGCTGTAGAGCCGATAGTCGCCGAGGAAATCGTCGACGTCTTTGACGTTGTTGATGTTGTCCTTGTAATACTCGGCGTCGCGTTTGACCGTCGCCTGGGAGGCGACGCGATCCAGGCTCTGCTTCATGTTCCCGGACAACAAATTGTAGGCCATCGAAGCCGAGATCATAGTGCGTCCTTTTCCGGCAAAGTCTTCAAGCATGACAGATTGGTTCTGCGCCATTTTGCGATAAAAAGCTTACCCGAGACTTACCCATCCTGCGTTGCAATATGGCACAGCCGGCGTTCACCCTCCGGAAACCTTGCCGGCTTCGGTTTTGATAACCATCCAGGGAGGCAAAGTTTTCTTAACCGCGATTTTTAAGCTGTCTCGAACAGGCGGCGCCTATTGTCAGGCCATAGAGGGCGAAAAGCCCCGAGGAGAAGACCGCATATCGGCTCTCAGGTAAGACAAGGGTAGAATGAACATGAACAACACCGTTATGAAGCCCGTATGGGCTGGAACGACGCTGCGTCTCGATCCGTCTCGCTTTCCCCAGCAGGTCAGCTACGCCATCCATGACTCCTCAAGTGACGTGAACATAACGATCGACGAACGTGGCGCCATCCTGCGCAAGGTTCTCTCCTCCAGCGGCCTGCCGCTTTCGATCGCGCTGCCCAAGCGCGCCTTCAAGGGCGTTGCGGCCCGGGCCATCGACCATGGCAACGGCGAAGTCACTGTTACGCTGGAGCTTCACCACGAGGACCCCGAGCTCTGCATACCGCTGCTGGTCGCCCACGACCTCGCAGATATCGCAGCCGACTGGCGAAGCTGGTCCGAGGCCTTCCGCATTCCGATGCTGATGGTCGAGGCCGACGGCGTTGCCCGCCCGCTGGAAGAGCATCTTGGCGACCTGCGCACCAGCGCATTGAAGCCGCGCCGCCGGCATTCCTACTTCGCAAACCGGCGTCCGCGCTTCCTCGTGCGCCGAACGACGGGCAAGCTCGGCGTCGCCATGAAGATCGAAGGCAAGGAAATCATCGCCCGCAACTAAGCGGTGCGTCATTTCAGACCATCAATGCCCGGCCATTGTGCCGGGCATTTTCGTTTCCGCCTCAGGGCAGGACGAAGAGAAGCGACAGGAAGAGGCCGAGAAAGATGATCAGGCCGACGCGATTGTTCGACTTGAACAGCGCAAGGCACTGGTCGGCATCGTCGATATTGAGCGTCACGATCTGCCAGGCGAACATGCCGGCCGCGATGAGCAGGCCGAGATAGCCGAACGGGCCGACGCCTGCGGACAGGAAGGCGCAGAAGGCAAGCACGAGCGTCAGGCCATAGAGGCCGACCAGCCACTGTTTCGTCTTGTCGCCGAACAGCCGCGCGGTCGAGCGGACACCGATCAGCTCGTCGTCCTCTTTGTCCTGGTGGGCATAGATCGTGTCGTAACCGATCGTCCAGACCACCGAGGCGACGTAGAGGAGGATTGGCGCCAGTGAAAGGTCGCCGAAGATTGCCGCCCAGCCCATCAAAGCACCCCAGGAAAAGGCAAGGCCAAGGAAGAACTGTGGCCAGTCTGTAAAGCGCTTGGCAAAAGGATAAAGCGCCACGATAGCGAGCGAGAGGACGCCGAGAATGACGGCAAACCAGTTCAGCTGCAGCACGACCAGCAGCCCGACCAGCGCCTGCAGGACGATGAACGCCTTGGCCTGCGTGCGTGTCACCCGACCCGATGGCAGCGGCCGCGAGCGGGTGCGCGCCACTTCCATGTCGATCTTGTGGTCGACGAGATCGTTGTATGTGCACCCAGCCCCGCGCATCGCGACAGAGCCGATGAAATAGAGCACGAGATAGAAAATCAGCTGGCCGCCGGAAAACTGGCCAATATGAGCCGCCGCATTCGCTGCCATGGCAGCCGACCAGAAGCAGGGCCACATCAGCAATTGCCAGCCGATCGGCCGATCCCAGCGCGCAAGCTGCGCGTAGGGCCAGAGCCAGGGAGGCAGGACCCGGTAAACCCAGTTGTTCGAAGGCGCATCCGCAACGCGCCCGTTTATTCCGCCGATCTGTTGCATGACGCCATCTAGCGAGCCGTCGAGGCGCGGGTCAAGGTCAATTCACGGCCGCCGGGGCGACCTTTCAGCGCTGGTTCCACCGCCTGATCACCGGCTCCGTCAGGTCGTGCTCGTAGCCGAGAACGCTGATGCTTGCCGTGTCGAGGATGAAGCGCGCGCCATCGGTCGGCGGCAATCCGAGCCAGCGCGCGCCAAGGACGCGCAGGAAGTGCGAGCTGGAAAAGATCAGGATCGGGGCATTGGCCAGCCGCAACTCCGATATGATCCGATCTGCTCGCCCGCCGACATCGCCCGCCGCCTCGCCCTTGGGGCAGCCGTCGCGAAACAGCTGCCAACCGGGTCGACTCGCGTGGATTTCCTTGGTGGTGATACCCTCGTAGGCGCCGTAGTCCCATTCCGCCAAGTCATCCTTGACGATCGCGCCGGCGCCAAAGCCCGAGAGTTCGCAGGTGTCGCGCGCGCGCTGCGACGGGCTCGACCACACGGCCGCAAAACCTCTACCCGCAAGGCGCGAACCGACGTCACGTGCTGCGGCCTCGCCTTTTGCCGTGAGCGGAATGTCACTGCGACCGGTGTGCCGCCCAGACAAACTCCACTCGGTTTCGCCGTGACGCACGAGATGGATTTCCGGAAGGGTGCTTGCCATTGTCATCAAGCTCCGAATTTAAAGACGGCGCGGCCTTTGCCGCGCCTTTTGATCTGGATCAGAGAATGACTTTTTCGAGCGGCGTGCGCGTCGCCTCGAACTCTTTCAGCTTCGCCTCGTTCTCGGCAATGTAGTCGCGGTTATCGGGGGTGGAATACTGGTTCTTGGAAATCTGGATCTGCATGATGAAAAGTTCGTCCCAGCGGAAGCCCATTTCCGACCCCGCAAGGTAGAATTCCCACATGCGGAAGAACTGCTCGTCATAAAGCGCAACCGCCTCGGCCCTGCGCGCCACGAAGCGTTCACGCCAGTGACGCAGTGTGTAGGCATAGTGCAGCGGCAGAACTTCGACATCGCGGACGAGCAGTCCCGCCTTTTCGATAAAAGGTATGGTCTCACCGATCGATGGGATATAGCCCTGCGGGAAAATGTACTTCTCGATGAAGGCATTGGTCGCAAAGCTTGGCTTCGGACGTGCGATCGAGTGCAACACCATGACGCCGTCATCGTCTAGGAATTCATGCACTTTCTTGAAGAACTTGCCGAAATTGCCGATGCCGACATGCTCGAACATGCCGACCGATACGATGCGGTCAAATTTCCTGCCCGTCATCGTGCGGTAGTCCTGCAGTTCGAAGCGCGCGCGATCGCCAAGACCACGCTTCTGAGCTCGCTCCCGCGAGATCTTCAGCTGCTCCTTGCTGAGCGTGATGCCGGTGAGCTCCAGTCCCGGCGTGGATTCCACCAGGTACATGCCCATGCCGCCCCAGCCGGAGCCGATCTCCAGGACACGCTGGTTCGGTTCGAGCAGAAGCTTCGCGGCAATGTGCCGCTTCTTGGCGACCTGCGCCTCCTCCAGGCTGATGCCGGGTGGGTTGTAGTAGGCGCAGGAGTATTGCCAATCCTCGTCCAGGAAGAGTTCAAAGAGCTTTTCGGACAGGTCGTAGTGGTGGGCAACGTTTCGCCTGTTGCGGTTGATCGGCATGCGGCTCTTCAGCTGCTGCAGGGCGATGCGTCCGATCAGGAGAGCCGCCATCGGGATATCGAAGATCTCGTTGGTGGTGTTCTTCTTCACCATCGCCAGGAAATCGTAGATGTTGCCCTGTTCGAGAATGAACCGGCCTTCCATGTACATTTCGCCTAGCTTTAGGGTGGGATCGCGGCGGATCAGCTGTTCCGCCTCTTCATCGGCAACGCGGGCGACAACGAGTTCGCCTGTGCCATCACCGACCGCATGCGTCTCGCCATTGGCGAGAGTGAGTCTCAGATTACCCTTACGGATGATTTTTTGGACAATCGATAAGAAAGCCGACGCCATAAGTAAGGCCTCGCAATGTGACAGGATGATCCGATCAACTTAGTATCTCTCATCCGCCTTACAAGCGCCGTAATTCGCACCTCGGCAACATGGTCGCCGAAGTGTGACATTTTTGCAAATTTGGTTGCTAAGCGCTTATTTTCGCTTCATGGCCTCAGCCAGTGCAGCTCCAAACGCACCTTGGCTTTCCTGCTTTGGCGAAGCCGACCGCCGGTCATTCTGGCCGCGAACCGGCTGATTTCCACGTGGCTCGCCACGCGGAGCGGAGGTCTGCGAACCATCGTCCTTTCTCATCGACAGGCCGATGCGCTTACGCTTGGCATCGACCTCGACGACGCGAACTTTTACGACGTCGCCAGCTTTCACAACTTCGTGAGGATCTTTGACGAAGCGATCGGCGAGCTGCGAAACGTGCACCAAACCGTCCTGATGGACGCCAATGTCGACGAAAGCCCCGAAGGCCGCGACATTGGTCACGGTGCCTTCCAGCATCATGCCCGGCGTGAGGTCCGAGATCTCATGAACGCCTTCGGCGAAGGTTGCTGTCTTGAAGCTCGGGCGCGGGTCGCGGCCGGGCTTTTCCAACTCGGCCAGGATGTCCTTCACCGTCGGCAGGCCGAATTTCTCATCGATGAACTGACGCGGATCGACGGCCTTCAGCACGGCGGTGTCGCCCATCAGCGAACGCAGGTCGCGGCCGCAGGCGGAGACGATCTTCTTGGCGACGCCATAGGCTTCTGGGTGGACTGAGGAGGCATCGAGCGGCTCCTTGCCATCGCGAATGCGCAGGAAGCCGGCGCATTGCTCGAAGGTACGCTGGCCGAGGCGGGCGACCTTCAACAGGTCACGGCGGGTCTCGAAGCGACCTTCGCTGTCTCGATGCTTGACGATCGCGTCGGCAATCGAGGCGCCCAGGCCGGAGACACGGGAGAGCAGCGGCGCGGAAGCGGTGTTAAGATCGACGCCGACGGCATTCACCGCGTCTTCGACGACGGCATCGAGCGAGCGCGACAGCTTCTGCTGATCGACATCGTGCTGGTACTGCCCGACGCCGATCGACTTCGGCTCGATCTTGACGAGTTCGGCCAGCGGATCCTGCAGGCGGCGGGCGATGGAAACGGCGCCGCGCAGCGAGACGTCGAGGTTGGGGAACTCGAGGGCGGCGGTCTCCGAGGCGGAATAAACCGACGCGCCAGCTTCAGAGACGATCACCTTGGTCGGCTTCGGCGCCGGCAGATCGGCCAGCATGTCTGCCACCAGCTTTTCCGTCTCGCGGCTGCCGGTGCCGTTGCCGATCGAAATCAGTTCGACATTGTGCTTGCGGATCAGCGATGCCAGTTCGAGCTGCGCACCGCGCACGTCGTTCCGCGGCTGGAAGGGATAGACGGTCGAGGTCGCCACGACCTTACCGGTGGCGTCGGTGACGGCGACTTTGACACCGGTGCGGATGCCCGGATCAAGGCCCATGGTCGGGCGCGAACCGGCTGGCGCTGCCAGCAGCAGATCCTTGAGGTTGCGGGCGAAGACGTGGATCGCCTCTTCCTCGGCACGTTCGCGAAGTTCGCGCATCAGGTCGAGCGACAGCGACATGGAGAGCTTGACGCGCCAGGTCCAGCTTGCGACGTCCATCAGCCAGCGGTCGCCGGGACGGCTCGCGCCGATCTCGTAGGCGGCGGCGATCATGCGCTCGACCGGCTTGTTGGGAGAGACGGTCTCGGCATCGGCCTCGATGGTCAGCGTCAGCACTTCTTCGTTCCAGCCGCGAAGCATGGCTAGCGCGCGGTGACCGGGGGCGGTCGCCCAGCGCTCGGAATGGTCGAAGTAGTCGGAGAACTTCTCGCCAGCGGCCTGTTTGCCATCGACCACCTTGGCCTTCAGCAGGGCAGCGCTGCGCATATGGGCGCGCAACTTGCCAAGCAGATCGGCATTTTCGGCGATGCCTTCGGCGACGATGTCGCGCGCGCCTTCGAGTGCCGTCTTCACATCCGGCACATCGGCGGTGATGTAGCCCTCCGCCAGCGTCGCAGGCTCCTTCGAGCGATCAGCCAGGATCGCCTCCGCCAGAGGCCCGAGGCCACGCTCGCGGGCGATCTCGGCGCGGGTGCGACGCTTCGGCTTGTAGGGGAGATAGAGATCTTCAAGCTCGGCCTTGGTGGCGGCACCGGCGATCTTGCCAAGCAGTTCGTCGGTCATCTTTCCCTGGCCGTTGATGGACTCGACGATCGTATCGCGCCGCGCTTCCAGTTCGCGCAGGTAGACCAGTCGCTCCGCAAGGTTGCGCAGCTGCGTATCGTCCAGCCCGCCCGTTACTTCCTTGCGGTAGCGGGCGATGAAGGGCACGGTCGCCCCCTCGTCCAGCAGCTCGATCGCCGCCTTGGCCTGGTCCGGCCGGGCGTTGATTTCGGAGGAGATGACAGCGGCGAGCGAGCGGAGGTCAGCGGCCATGAGAATTCCTGCGTTTTCACAAAAGTTGCGGGACCATAGCGGCGAAAAACGGCAAGGCAATGCCCGACGTCCCTATCCACAGCAACATAGCACGGCCAGCGGCCGTTTTTGCGGTTGTGCAGATGCGGCATTCTTTGCTAGCAGAGGCGACCGTTTTTAGCCCCGCCTTTGTGGCGCCTTCCCCAGAGAAGGCAAGGAAAGTGACATGCCAGATCTGCTCCTAGAACTCCGCTCCGAAGAGATCCCGGCCCGCCTGCAGCGCAAGGCTGCCGGCGACCTGAAGAAGCTCGTGACCGATGCGCTTGTCGAAGCAGGACTTTCCTACGAGGGTGCGCGCGAATACTGGACCCCACGCCGGCTGACGCTCGATATCCGCGGCCTGACGGCGCGCTCCGCCGATGTGCGCGAAGAGAAGAAGGGTCCCCGCACCGACGCCAACGAGAAGGCGATCGAAGGCTTCCTGCGCGGCGCCGGTCTGTCTTCCGTTTCCGAGGCGCAGATCCAGAGCGACCCGAAGAAGGGCGACTTCTACATCGCCATCATCTCCAAGCCCGGTCGCACCGCTGAAGAGATCATCAGCGATGTCATGCCCGGCATCATTCGCGATTTCCCCTGGCCGAAGCCGATGCGCTGGGGCGCGGCTTCCGCTCAGCCGGGCTCGCTGCGCTGGGTCCGGCCGTTGCAATCGATCGTCTGCACGTTCGGCACCGAGCATGAAGAGACCGTCGTCATTCCGTTCTCGATCGACGGCATCGTCGCCTCCAACGTGACCTACGGCCATCGTTTCCATGCGCCCGGCGCCATCACCGTCAAGCGTTTCGGCGATTACATCGCGAACCTCGAAAAGGCCAAGGTGATCCTCGATGGCGAACGCCGCAAGGACATCATCCTGCATGATGCCCGCGATGTCGCCTTTGCAAACGGACTGGAACTGGTCGAGGACGAAGGCCTGCTCGAAGAGGTCTCGGGCCTCGTCGAATTGCCGCAGGTCCTGTTGGGCAGCTTCGAGGAAGACTACCTCTCGATTCCGGCGGAGATCATCCGCCTGACGATCAAGACGAACCAGAAGTGTTTCGTGACGCGCCCTGTTGGCGGCGACACGCTGTCGAACAAGTTCATCCTCGTCTCGAACATCGAAGCCAGGGACGGCGGCAAGGAAATCATCCACGGCAACGGCAAGGTCGTGCGCGCGCGCCTGTCCGACGCGCTGCACTTCTGGAAGCGCGACCAGGGCGATCTGCCTGATCTGGAGACACTGGAGGCTTCGGCAAAGAAATTCGACCTCGACCTCAAGAAGCCGCTCGACCAGCGCATGGCGAAGCTCGATGCGCTTGATGTGACGTTCCACGCCAAGCTGGGTACACAGGGTGAGCGCGTGGAGCGCATCCGCGCCATGGCCGCAAAGGTCGCTTTCCCGGTCGGTGCCGATTACAAGCTGGTCGACAGGGCCGTGGTGCTTGCCAAGGCCGATCTGCGCACCGAGGCTGTCGGCGAGTTTCCGGAACTGCAGGGCGTCATGGGGCGCAAGTATGCCGCCCTTCAGGGCGAGGATGCCGTTGTCGCGACCGCGATCGAGGAGCACTACAAGCCGCAAGGCCCGTCCGACCAGCTGCCACAGGACAAGGTCGCGATCACAGTGGCGCTTGCCGACAAACTCGACACGCTGATCGGCTTCTGGGCTGTGGACGAAAAGCCGACCGGTTCGAAGGATCCGTTTGCACTGCGCCGGGCTGCCCTTGGCGTCATCCGCATCCTTCTCGAGCGGAGTGTGCGCCTGACGCTGCTGCCGCGCATCACCAGCCACATGGGCCGCATCGATACGGATATAGGCAAGACTGTTGACGACAACGACCTGTCACGCCAGTTCGACCTCCTCTCCTTCTTCCATGACCGCCTGAAGGTCTATCTGCGCGATCAGGGCGCGCGCTACGATCTCATCGATTCCGTGCTGACGCCGGAGGCCGACGACCTCTTGATGATCGCCCGCCGTGTCGAGGCACTAACGGCCTTCATCACGTCCGAGGATGGCAAGAACCTCCTGGTCGGCACCAAGCGTGCCACGCAGATCCTGGCTGCCGAGGAAAAGAAGGGCACGGTGATCGCCGACGGCGTCTCCGAAAATCTCTTCCGACTCGACGCCGAGAAGCAGCTCTTTGCCGCCATCACCACCGCTTCCGCAGAAGCCTCTGCGGCCGTCGACAAGGAAGACTTCCGCTCGGCGATGGAAGCGCTCTCCAGGCTGCGTGCTCCGGTCGACCGCTTCTTCGACGACGTGTTGGTCAATGACGAAGACGCTGCAATCCGCGCCAATCGCCTTTCCCTGCTTCGCCTGATCCGCGAGGCAACCGGCACGGTCGCCGACTTCTCGAAGATCTCGGGTTAAGCGCATCAGATGCGGCGTGCGGATGACGCCTTAACATCCGACATTTGCTGCAGATTTCCATCCTTGCTCAGATTTTGATTCAAGGATGGAAATCTCTGATTTCCGTCAGCCAGCAACTCCGATTGTAGCCGCCGAGAGAACCGCATAACGCGCGGCCTTGGCAATGGTCACAAGCAGCAGGAACATCGGAAGCGGTTCGCGCAGCACACCGGCGACGATGGTGATGGGATCGCCGATAACAGGCATCCAGCTCAGAAGCAGCGACCACTTGCCATAGCGCCGATACCAGCTTTGCGCCTTGTCGAGCGCAGGCTGGCGGACGGGAAACCAGTGCTTGTCGCGAAATCGTTCAATGCCGACGCCGAGCAGCCAGTTGACGGCCGAGCCAATGACGTTGCCTATTGTCGCCACCGCGATCAGCGCAACGACCGGATGCTGCTTCGCCAGGATGAGCGCGACGAGGCCGGCTTCCGACTGCATCGGGAATATCGTGGCAGCCGCAAAAGCCGCCAGGAACAGCGCGGCATAAACCGCAAGATCGGTCATGGCTTGTCCGCGCCAATGCTTAGCTGCACCCTGCATCCCTTCATCAAGTCTTACGGCGGACTGGAACTATCACGTCCTTGGCGTTATGCCAAAGTCATGAACAAGATCCTCGTCAGCGCCTGTCTCATGGGCCATGCCGTCCGTTATGACGGCCAGTCGAAGCCGCTCGCCCATCCCGCGATCGCGCGCTGGATCGAGGAAGGCCGGCTGGTGACAGTCTGTCCCGAGATGTCCGCCGGAATGCCGGTGCCGCGTCCGCCCGCCGAAATTGAAGGCGCAGCCACGGGCGAGGATGTCCTCTCCGGCCGTGCGCGCGTCGTCGAGGTCAGCGGCGGCGATGTGACGGGCGAGTTCAAGCGGGCTGCCGAGAATGCACTGGCGCTCGCGATCGAAACAGGCTGCCGTTATGCGCTGCTGATCGATGGCAGCCCCTCCTGCGGCTCGGGCTTTGTCTATGACGGCACGTTTTCCGGGCAGAAGCTCGCAGCAAATGGCGTGACGGCCGCGCTTCTGAAGCAGGCTGGCATTGCCGTCTACTCCGATCGCGAAATTGAGGAACTTGTCGCAGGGCTTACTGCCGACGAGGCCGCGACGGCCGACTCCCCTTAATTCAAAACGGCCGTCGGAACGCCCGACGACCGTTTTCTTGCTTGGCGCCCGAACCTCAGGCGGCCCGGCGAACCTGCGCGCTGTAATCCTGGCTGTCACCAACGCGGAAACCGCGGATGAGGTTCAGAAGCTCGTCGGTGTCGCTTGCCAGCGACTCGGCCGACGCAGTGGTTTCCTCGGCCATCGCGGCGTTCTGCTGCGTCGCAGCGTCGAGCTGGTTCATCGAGGACGAGATCGACCGCAGCGTGGTATCCTGCTCGGAGGCGCTGTGGGCGAACTTCGCAACGATCTCGTTGGCGGCCTTGATCTGGTCAGAGATACGCTTCAGCGCCTCGCCGGCTTCGCCGACCAGACGGACGCCCTGATCGACCTGGCCGGACGAGCAGGCGATCTGATCCTTGATCTCCTTGGCAGCCGCAGCCGAGCGCTGTGCCAGCTCGCGCACTTCCTGAGCGACGACCGCGAAGCCCTTGCCGGATTCGCCGGCACGGGCGGCTTCGACGCCGGCGTTCAGAGCCAGCAGGTTCGTCTGGAAAGCAATGTAGTCGATGACGCCGATGATCTTGCCGATCTCGGCAGACGACTTCTCGATACCGCTCATCGCTTCGATCGCTTCGGAGACGACGGCATCGCTACGGCTCGCCTCGCCGCTGACGGCCTCGACACGCTTGCTGGCTTCATGGGCGCCTTCGGCGGTCTGGCGGACGGCGACGGTCAGTTCATCGAGCGCTGCGGAGGTTTCTTCGAGGCTCGCGGCCTGACGCTCTGTGCGCTGCAACAGATCGTTTGAGGCGCGACGGATCTCTTCCTTGCTGACGGCAATGTCGCCGCCCTTGGCGCTGACCTTGGCCATGGCAGCTTCGAGATGCGCAAGCGCATCGTTGAAGTTGTCGCGAAGAGCTGCGTACTTCTGGCCTAGATCGGCGCAACGGACCGTCAGGTCACCTCGGGCGATCAGCTCCAGCGCCTGGCCGATGGTCGAGACAACATGGTTCTGAGCGACCGTTTCCTCGCGCTGCAGGCGCTGGCTGCAATCCCGGATCGATGAACTCCCGACCTCTGCGTTGACCACGCGTGGCGACGACAATCATGCGTCTTCCGGCTTTGGTTGTTAGAGTTAGAGTGAATGAATTAACAATTGCCAAGTGCGGGCGCTCAAAGGATTATCAAATATAATCAGTGCAATCTTGCAGTGTGCGGCAAGTTTGATTCATCTGCGCGCCCTTAAGTTGAAGTGGTGTCGCAAGGCACGCCGTACAGTTTTCCGACTCTGGCGGTTGCGCTATACTTGCTGCATGGCTGAGGCTTCGCATGCCTTCGGTGAATTCGTTCTCGATCCCGGCTGCGGCTTGCTGCGGAATGGGCGGGCGGTCGCGCTTGGCCAACGCGGCGCGGCTCTTCTTGAAGTGTTACTTGAAGCCCGCGGCAATGTTGTTTCCAAGGATGCGCTGATGGAGCGCGTTTGGCCCGGAACCGCAGTCGAGGAAAGCAACCTGACTGTCCAGGTGGCGGCGCTTCGCAAAGTGCTCGGTCTTACACCCGATGGGCAGGAATGGATTGCGACGGTGCCGCGTGTCGGTTACCGCTTCATCCGCGCGAACATTGAAACGAAAGCCGCTGCTCCAGCCCCGGAGTTGAAGCCGACCCTAGCTGTCCTCCCCTTCAGCAATCTTAGCGGCGATCCAAACCAGGACTACTTTGCCGATGGGATCGTCGACGACATTATTGCAGCCCTCAGCCGGTTCCGAAGCTTTGCCGTCGTCGGCCGGGACTGCTCCTTTGCCTACAAGGGCAGCGGGATGGATGTGCGCAAGATCGCGGCGGAACTCGGTGTCAGCTACGTGCTTGAAGGCAGCATCCGGCAGCAGGGCAACCGCTTGCGCATTGTCGCCGAACTCGTCGAGGGTCAAGGCGGCACGCATATGTGGGCGCAGACCTTCGACGGGACGCTGGACGAGATATTCGACTTTCAGGATCGCATCACCGAGCGCGTCGCAACGCTGATCGAACCGCTGATCCAGACGGCCGAGATCGAGCGGTCACGACGTGAAAGGCCCGGAAGCGTAGCCACCTACGACATCTACCTGCAGGCGCTGGCCAAGATCTCGACCGAAATCGAAAGCGATAACGCTGCCGCCTATGCGCTTCTCATGCAAGGGCTGGCCGTCGAGCCTGACAATGCGCAGTTGCTTGCCCATGCGGCATGGGCGCTCGAGCATCGCTACACGATGGGTTGGCCGTCGCTCACCGAGGACGACGTGCAAACCTGCGGCGCACTGGCGCGGCGGGCGCTGGAGCACTGCGCCGGCGACGCCATGGTCATGGCTCATTGCGGCGTCGCCCTGATGCAGACGGTGAAGGACTACGATTGGGGTCCTGCAGTTCTGCAGGCGGCCGCCGAATCCAATCCCAACAACCCGATGGTCGTTGTCAGGGCCGGCATCGGGCATCTTCATTGCGGCAACGTCAACGACGCACTCAGCCACTTCCACAGGGCCAACCGCTTGACCCCAGGTGACCGCGGCGCGCATTTCTCGCATTGCGGCATCGCGCATACCCACGTGATCCTCGAAGAATACGAGCAGGCGGTGGCCTGGGCTTCGAGAGCGCTGGCCAGCAATCCGAATTTCGAGCCAACGCTATGGTTGCTCATTGCTGCGAGTGCGCATCTCGGCCGCATGGAGGAAGCCCATCGCCACCTAGCGGCGTTGAGACGACTGACGCCTGATATAACCGTCGAGCGCATCCGCGTCGGCCAACCCGGCAAATATCCGGATCGCATTGCTGCCCTCCTCGACGGGTTGAGGTTGGCAGGTGTCCCTGAGCGCTAGTTTCGGATCGTTTCGGAACTTTTCCTTGGGCCTTTCAGGACCGGAAGGCCGCAACCGGCAGAGACTGCTTCCCACAGCAAAACCGCAAGTGGGAGACGGCCATGATTACGACGCTGACCATCCTTTCCCTCGATCAGGGACGCATCTACTCCCCTCCGCCGGAGCCGGTTCCCGAGCTGACGGCTGCTGAAGCTGCCGCTGCCGTTGCTGATAGCCAAGGCACCAAACACCATTTGCGTTGGCTGGATGTTTCGACTGGATTGCACGCACTTGCGCGCCTGCTTGCGCCGAACTTTGGCAACTCCCCGTTCGGCAAAGCTCACTAGAAATAAAAAAATGCGTCCCTGCTTCTCTCAGGGACGCATTTTATCCACCGCGGGGTGGACCCCGGACGAC
This sequence comes from Rhizobium sp. 01T417, assembly GCF_056398905.1. Classification (NCBI taxonomy): domain Bacteria; kingdom Pseudomonadati; phylum Pseudomonadota; class Alphaproteobacteria; order Hyphomicrobiales; family Rhizobiaceae; genus Rhizobium; species Rhizobium sp. 01T417. The sequence goes on from NZ_JBFTQH010000034.1 coordinate 30,706, forward strand.
CGAAACTTTGGTCAGGCTGGGGCAGGGAACTGGAAATCAGGGTCGAAGTTCAAAGTTGAAAACGTCGAGCGGCGCCTTTTGTTCCTTCGGCACGCCTGTCACGCCTGCCGCGACCGGCTTGACGTCGCCACCGATGACTGCAGCCGTCGTCGAGGCGCGGTCGATGTTGTCGGCCGGCTGCGTGGCGGCTGTCATTGGTTCGGCTGGCGCCTTGGTTACAAAAACGACGGGCGAGCCGCCCATCCAGCCTTCGGTACGATAGAGCTTCATCTCACCGTTGACGTCGCGAACTTCCGAGGATTGCAGCGCGCCAGGTGCCAGCGTCGGTACGGTGTAGTCCTTCCTGCGCTCGACCTTTTCAAGCGGCGGGCAGGTTTGGCAGCTTTCCTGGCTGATGCTCCCGCCATTGGTGCGCGCGTCCTTGCCCACGACCTCAATCGAGGAGGCACAGGCAGACCCTGCCGTAAACACAGCTATCGCACCCAAGATGACCTGACGCATGGAACACTCCGTCTCACGTTGAGAAGAGACTAGCGTGGCTTTGTTTCCATCCCGTCAGGGGAAAGGGTAAAAATTTAGAGAACTGACCCGATTTCGGGTTTGCTCACGCTTTTTCGCGGTCGATCGCGCGCCAACCGATGTCGCGGCGGCAGAAGCCATTGTCCCAATCGACCTTGTCGAGGAGCGCATAGGCACGCGTCTGCGCCTCGCCAACCGTCTTCCCTGTGGCGGTGACGTTCAGCACGCGGCCACCCGTTGCGACCAGCGCTCCGTCCTTGAGCGCTGTGCCGGCATGAAACACCTTGGCGCCCTCGCCCGCTTCCGGGATATGGCGGATCGGCGTGTCCTTGTCGTAGGAGCCCGGATAGCCCTCCGATGCCATGACGACCGTCAGGGCCGGATCATCCGTCCATTCGGCGGACACCTGATCGAGCGTCCCGGTGGCGGTGGCGTGGAGAAGCGGCAGAAGATCGCTCTTCAGACGCATCATCAGCACCTGGCACTCGGGATCGCCAAAGCGGACATTGTACTCGATAAGCTCGGGGCCCTTGGCGGTGATCATCAGGCCGGCGAAGAAGACGCCGGAGAAGGGATAGCCGCTTTCGGCCATGCCGCGCATGGTCGGCTCGATGATTTCCTTCATCGTGCGCTCGACCATCTCGGCGGTCATGACGGGAGCAGGCGAATAGGCGCCCATACCGCCGGTGTTCGGGCCGGTGTCGCCCTCGCCCACCCGCTTGTGGTCCTGGGCGGTTGCGAGCGGCAGGACATGCTTGCCGTCGCAAAGGCAGAAGAAGCTCGCTTCCTCGCCATCGAGATAGGCTTCGATAACGACCTCGGCGCCAGCGGCACCGAAGGCACCCTCGAAGCAATCGTCGACGGCAGCAAGCGCCTCATCAACGGTCATGGCAACAGTCACACCCTTGCCGGCAGCAAGGCCATCCGCCTTGACGACGATCGGGGCGCCCTGCTGGCGAATATAGGCCTTCGCCTTCGGCGGGTTGTTGAAGCGCTGATAGGCGCCGGTCGGAATGTCGTAGCGGGCGCAGATATCCTTGGTGAAGCCCTTCGAACCCTCGAGCTGGGCTGCCGCTGCCGATGGGCCGAAGACTGCAAAGCCTACGGCGCGCAGCTTGTCAGCAATGCCGGCGACGAGCGGCGCTTCCGGGCCAACCACGACGAAGTCGATCGCCTTGTCCTTGCAGAAGGCAAGGATGGCATCATGATCGTCGACATTGACGGCAACCAGGGTCGCGTGGTCGGCAATGCCGGGATTGCCGGGCGCGGCGTAGAATTCCGTCATGAGAGGCGATTGCGCCAGCTTCCAGGCCAATGCGTGCTCGCGTCCGCCCGATCCGATCAACAGAACCTTCATGCCCGTCCCTTTCACGTTTCCGTCTGGCGGTTAAGGGGAGAGCGCCGAAAGGTCAAGCAGGAATGCTTGCCCCGGGGTCAAGCAGGAATACTTGCTACGTCAAGCACAGTCGCTTGCCGGGGGCTCAAGCAGGAATGATTGAGCAGGACGCCTTACCAGCCGCCGCCGCCGCCACCACCACCGCCGCCGCCGGAAAAGCCGGAGGACGAGCCGCCGGAAAAGCCGGAGGACGAACTTGATGGCGGTGCCGGAATGGTGGAGGCGATCGTCGAGGCCATCGACGAAGAAAAGCCGCCGATGCGATCGGAGAAATTGCCGCTGCCAAAATTACCCGAATACCAGGAGGGAGCATAGGCCGCTGCAGCGGCACCCGCCGCCGCAGCAGCAAGCCATGTTTCAAACGCGCGCGACCAGGGCTTTTCGACGCCAAGCGCCACGGCATAGGGCAAGAGCTTCTCGAAATGCTGGGGCGACATCTCAGGCGCCCCAGCCATGTTCATGCGGTCCTTCTCGGCCAGCGTCATGTACTGGCGGAGACCGTCGATGCCATCCATCAGCTTGGCACCGAGCGGGGTCGGCGCACCCATGATGAAGACGTAGAGCAGGTTCAGGAGAATGATGCCGCCGATCGCAAACAGCATCGGCGTCTCATGCAACTCGACCAGCGACGAGAACAGCGCCAAAGCCAGCGACGAAACGATGCTGAAGCCGATGAAGACAGCAATGGCGATCGCGATCACCGACATGATCTTCGCGCCGAGCGATCTGCCGGGGCGGAACGACTTGGCGAAGCCAGCGACGAACACCGAGATGAAGACGACGACGCCAATCGGAATGATCATCAGGGCGATCGCATCGGGTTCAAGCGTTCCGAAGACGAAGAGGGCCACCAATGAAGCCGCGCTGAGCGCTATGCCGCCGGTCGTGTAGCCAGCATTCGCGTTGTAGTACTTGCCGCGGTGCTCGCGCTCGATAGCTGCGCGGAAGCTGTCGCCGACCGATTTCACCTTCGTTCCGTTCGCTTCATCGATCGTCAGCGAGCCCTTGGCTCCGACTGCGTTAAGCAGGCTGGCTTCCCCTGCTTCCAGCTTCTCCTTGCCGACCGGCTTGTCGGTGCGGCGGATGACGATCGCGTTCTTGAGGTCCTCCAGCACGACAAAGCCGCGCACCGCGAGATTGAGGGCCGTTGCCGACAGCGCCGTCCAGCCCTGCCCGGAGAAGCCGCGATTGTCGATGTAGTTCACCAGCGCCGGCGAGATTCCATCAGGCGGATCCCAGCGCGGCACCAGCACGCCACGCGCCGGGTCACGGCCGACCTTCAGCCAGGAGCGCGTGTAATAGAGGAAGACCAGAATGAGACCGCCAAAGCCGAGGAAGTAATCGCGGTTGTCGCTGAGCCACCAGCGCCGCTCATCGTCAGCGCTCGGCGGATTGATCGAGCCCTTCGGCATCTTGACTGCGATCGTCAGCCCTTCGCCTGCGTTCAGCGCCCGGGTCGTCGAAAACAACAGTCGACTTCCGCCGCCTGAAATCTTTGCATTCCTGTCCGTCGCGCCCTGCGGGCCGGTGAAGAAAGCAGTATCGATCGAGCTGACGCCATCTGGAAGGTTCACCGTCGCCGTCGCCATCAGGATCGGGAAGATCCAACCATTGCCGGTTACGTTCCAGTAGAGTTCGTCGTGATCGTCGAAGTAGCGGATCTGGCGATTGGTGCGGTAGGTGAAGACATACTCGTGCCGGCCATAGCTCACGGTAACGTCTTCCGAGCCGGCATAGATGCGGATGCCGCCGCCGATGGATTCGGTGTGCCAGGGCTCGTCGCGGCCATCGCGCTTGACCGCGATGACGTCGAAATCGACTCGGCGGAGGCGGCCCTTTTCATCCTGATAAGTCAGCGGAAAATCGCGGAAGATGCCACGCCGAATGCGGTTGCCTTCGGCGGTAACTGATATCGTCTCCGTCACGGTCATCGCGCCGCTCTTCTCCAGCGCAATGTTTGACGCGAAGGCGTTGATCACCTCCGCAGCGATGGCGCCACGCGCCGCAAGCATCAGAAACAGAACGAAGCAAAGGCCGGAAAGCCGTCGGATCATCATACCCCTCGCCTGCGGCGTCCTGGCCGCGTCAGATAATGTCAGCTCTCATCGGCATAAGTCACGCCAAGCCCGGCCAGTGTCCGCCAATAGGCCGGGAAGGTCTTGCCGACGCAGTCCGGATCAAGGATCGTTATGCCCGCGATCTTCAGACCGGCGAGCGCAAAGCTCATGGCGATGCGGTGGTCGGCGAAGGTATCGATCTTGGCAGGCAGACGCTGTCCGGCGAGCGAGGGATCGGACTGGACAATCAGATCGTCGCCTTCCTCGTAAGCGAGACCCGGGCGGATCTGCGTCAGGCCGGTCGAGACGGCGCGGATGCGATCGCATTCCTTGACGCGCAGATTGGCGATGCCGACGAAGCGGACCGGCGTCTCATTGAAGGCGGCGAGCACAGCAAGGGTCGGAACCGCATCCTGCATCTGCGAGCCGTCGATAACCGCGGGAAGATGCGGGAACTGGGCGATCAGGTCATAGGCCTTCGCGTCCGGCTGCGTGAACGCGCCGTTTGCAACGCCGAGGTCGATCTTGCCTGATGTCAGCACCTCCGCAGCCCAGAGGTAGGTCGCGGCAGAGGCGTCGGGCTCGACCACGAAATCAGCTGCCGCGTAGCCGGTCGGCTCGACGCGCCAGGTCACCGCGCTCGTCTTCTCGACCTTGGCGCCGAAGGTGCGCATCGCCGCTGTGGTCAGATCGATGTAGCCGAGCGCGCCGATGTCCTCGCCTAGCAGTTCGATCGTCACCGCCCTGTCGCCGCCAGCAGCCATCATCAGCAGCGCCGAGACATATTGGCTCGACAGGCCGCCATCGATCTGGATGCGGCTCGCCTCAAAACGGCCAGTGCCCTTGACGGTGACCGGCGGGCAGCCGGTTTCGGTCGACGCGTCGATGCCGAGCGAACGCAGTGCATCGACCAGCGGACCGATCGGGCGCTTGCGCATGTGCTGGTCGCCGTCGATGACGACGGTGCCATCCACCAGGGCGGCAGCGGCCGTGAGGAAGCGCGTCGCCGTTCCGGCGTTGCCGAGGAAAAGCGGCACCTGCGGCGGCAGCAGCTTGCCGCTGCCCGTGACGACAAAGCTCGTATCATCCGGCTCTTCGATGATGACACCCATGGCGCGGAGAGCGTCGGCCATATAGCGCGTGTCGTCGCTCTTCAAAGCGCCGGTCAGGCGGCTCGTGCCCTTCGCGAGACCTGCCAGGAGCAGCGCGCGGTTGGTGATCGATTTCGAGCCGGGCGGGACGGCGCGACCTGTCAGCGGCTTGTCCGGCGGGATGATGGTGAGCTTGTCTTTACTCATTGCCTGTCTTTTCCGTCTTTGCGCGAGGGCCACATCAGGCCACGATCATGCCCTGCTCATAGCAGTTTTTACGCAAAGGCAAATGGCGGATATCAGAACTTTACGGTCGGAACGGCGCGATCCGCTTCGTTGGTGATCTCGAAATAGTCCCGCTTCTGGAACCCGAACTGGCCAGCGACAAGGTTGGAGGGGAAGCTTTCGACCTTGACATTCAGATCACGGGCGGCGCCATTGTAATAACGGCGGGCCATCTGGATTTCGCTTTCCATCGTCTCCAGCGAGGTCTGCAACTCGCGGAAATTCTCGTTTGCCTTCAGGTCGGGATAGGCTTCGGCGAGTGCCAGCAGACGTCCAAGCGCCTGGCCGAGCAGGCCTTCTGCCTGAGCGCGACCGGCGACGTCGCCCGTCGGAACCGATTGCGCCTTATTGCGGAGGGCAACGACCTCTTCGAGTGTCGTCTTCTCGTGGGCGGCATAGCCCTTGACCGTCTCGATCAGGTTCGGGATCAGGTCGGCGCGGCGCTTCAGCTGCACATCGATACCGGACCAGGCTTCCTCGGCCATCTGCCGCGCGCGAACAAGGCCGTTGTAGACAAAGACGGCATAGAGCGCGACCAGAACAATAAGGCCAAGAATTACATACATTCGCGAATCCCCCGCAACGACCGAAAGTATGCCCGGAGACTATGCGGGTTACCGCAGATTGTCATCCCGCTTTCCGGCCCTCTTTCGGGGCAATCACTGGACGGGGGGTAGTGAAAAATCACGATACCGTCGCACCGGCCGAAGCCTTATTTTCACTCTGCACGTTGAACTAGCGTGCATACGCAAACTGCGGCAAGGATCATTCAGACCATGAGCGCGTTTATTTTCCTGCTCAACATACTGGCCATCGCAACGTACTTTTTTCGTCCAGCAAGGCTCGTCCGGTGGAACGCCGCGTCGAGATCAGAAGCGACGAGCGCCGCTGACTGCCGCTCTTCAAGCGGCGGTTTTCGCCAAGTTCACCCCACCCGCATCCGTCTGCAGGAAGGCCTCACCGCAGGCCTTCGCCAGCGTCCGCACACGCAGGATGTAGCTCTGACGCTCGGTAACCGAGATGACGCCGCGCGCATCCAGCAGATTGAAAACGTGTGACGCCTTGATGCACTGATCGTAAGCTGGGAAGACGCACTTGTGCAGCTTCTGATTATCGCTGTCGCCAGGAGCGCCGGCGGCGAGAAGCGCCTGGCATTCCTTTTCGGCATCGATGAAGTGGCGATGCAGCATTTCCGTATTGGCGTATTCGAAATTGTGGCGTGAATATTCCTGTTCGGCCTGTAGGAAGACATCGCCGTAGCTGATCTTCTCGTCGCCTTCGCGGCCGTTGAAGTTCAGGTCGTACACGTTGTCGACGCCCTGCACATACATCGCCAGACGCTCGAGACCATAGGTCAACTCGCCCGAGACGGGCGAGCATTCGATACCGCAGACCTGCTGGAAATAAGTAAACTGCGACACTTCCATGCCATCGCACCAGCATTCCCAGCCGAGACCCCAGGCACCGAGCGTCGGGCTTTCCCAGTCGTCCTCGACAAAACGGATGTCGTGCAGCAGCGGATCGAGGCCGATCGCAGCCAGCGAGCCGAGATAGAGCTCCTGCAGGTTCGACGGATTCGGCTTCAGGATGACCTGGTACTGATAATAGTGCTGCAGACGGTTCGGGTTCTCGCCGTAGCGGCCGTCCGACGGGCGGCGCGACGGCTGCACATAGGCGGCCTTCCACGGCTTGGGGCCGAGCGCGCGCAGCGTCGTTGCCGGGTGGAACGTGCCGGCACCGACCTCCATGTCGTAAGGCTGCAGCACCGCACAACCCTTGTCCGCCCAATAGTTATGGAGCGTGAGGATCAGCGCCTGGAACGAGCGCTTCGGGTTCATGTGGTCGGGAATTGCTGCAGACATGGAACGGCTTCCGAATTCGTACAAAAAGTGCGCGGAGAGGTGCCACGCCGCGCCAGACGGGTCAAGGCTTTTGCGGCCCTACTCGTCCTCGTCCTTCTTCAGATGATATTCGCCGGTGACCGGATCCTTGACCAGCGTGCCGATGGCGCCCGTCTGGCGCTCCTTCTCGGCACGCCGGGATCGCTCGGCGAGCCGCTGTGCATCGGCAACGAAGCGGCGGTAGAGAAGCCAGGCTCCGACCACCAGCACGATGATGATTATCAGTTGCGGCATAATGCCAGCCTTTTATCCTCAGAGCCCGTAGCGGCTCCACAATGCCTTCTCCTCGGCGGCCTCGACAAGTCCGGTCGCAAGGCCAGCTCCGGCGCCTTCCAAGTTGGCTGACGATATACCCGGAATGCGCCTTCCGAAAAGGCCGCGCGCGGGCATCACCAGCTCGAGCTTGGTCTTCGCCCCATAGCGACGCTTCAGCTCCTGCCGCATGTCGCCGAGCCCGTCGATGAGGCCGAGTTCGAGACCACGCGTGCCGGTCCAGAAAAGTCCGGAGAAGACCACTTCGTCGCTCTTCAGCTTTCCGGCGCGGCGTTCACGAACCATGGAGATGAAGACCTGATGAATCTCCAGCTGCAGCGTCTTCAGGTATTCGATGTCCTTTTCCTTCTCGGGCTGGAACGGATCAAGGATTACCTTGTTTTCCCCCGCCGTGTAGACGCGACGCTCTACGCCGATCTTCTTTAAGAGTTCGGGAAAGCCGAAGCCGCCGGAGACGACACCGATCGAGCCGACGATGGAGGTGGGGTCGGCAATAATTTCGTCGCCAGCAAGAGCGATCATGTAACCGCCGGATGCCGCAACATCCTCGACGAAGACGAGAACCTTCTTCTGCTTTTCACGCGCAAGATCGCGAATGCGCGCGAAGACGAGCCGCGACTGGACCGGGGAGCCGCCGGGTGAATTAAGCGAGATGGCGACCGCCGGCGCATCCTTGAAGCTGAAAGCCTTTTCCAGGACCTGTGAAGTTGCGGCGAGATTGAGGGTCGGCCGGAACTGGCTTCCGCCGCTCATGATCGGACCGTGAAGTCGAACGACGGGAATGACCACGCCTTCCTTGCGGAACCGCTTCGGCAGCAACCTCTTCAAAAATCCGGCCATTTTCCATCCTTTGCGACAAGATCAGCGAACGTCTTCCATGTATGCAACGGCGCGACAAACGCAATGGCCGGCGCAGAAAACATCTGCCAGTTCAGAATTCTTGTTGCGAATGACTTGCATTATCATTCTAATCGGACATACTGGCCGCATTGATAGTAGGCGGACACTGCATGGACATCGTAAATCCGAACGCAAAGACCGGCTGGCGACACGAGCGCGAAGAGGCATCGCTTTCCGATGTCTACCGTTCCGTCCAGACGCACAAGCATGGCACACGTTGGCGACGGATCGCTGCGTTCCTCGGACCCGGCTACATGGTGGCCGTCGGCTATATGGACCCCGGCAACTGGGCAACCTCGCTCGCCGGTGGATCGAAGTTCGGCTATGCGCTGCTGACCGTTGCTCTGCTGTCCAACCTGATGGCGATCGTTTTGCAGTCGCTCTGTGCGCGCCTTGCCATCGGTTCCGGTCGCGACCTCGCCCAGGCCTGCCGCGACGCCTTCCCGAAATATGTTTCCGTGCCGCTTTGGGCCTTTGCCGAAGTCGCCATCATCGCCACCGACATTGCCGAAGTGATCGGCACGGCGATCGGCCTCAATCTGCTTTTCGGAATCCCACTCGAGCTCGGTGTGCTTATCACGTCGCTCGACGTATTCCTCATTCTCTATCTGCAGAAGATCGGCTTCCGCTGGGTGGAAGCCTTCGTGATCGCTCTGCTCGGTATCATTGCGGTGTGCTTCGGGGTGCAAATCTTCCTTGCCGATCCGGAATGGGGCGCCGTGATCCGGGGCTTCTTCCCGACGACCGAGATCGTCTCCAACCCCGAGATGCTCTACCTCGCGCTCGGCATTCTCGGCGCCACGGTGATGCCGCACAATCTCTATCTGCATTCCGGCATCGTCCAGACCCGCGCTTACGGCCATTCGGTGCCGGAGAAGCGCGAGGCGCTGACCTACGCCACGATCGACTCGACCATAGCGTTGTGCTTTGCGCTGCTGATCAACGCATCGATCCTGATCCTTGCAGCAGCCGCCTTCCACGCCAACGGCAAGACGGACGTCGTGGAACTGGGCGAAGCATCTGCGCTACTCTCGCCGCTGCTCGGCCTGGCAATCGCGCCAACGCTCTTCGGCATCGCCTTGCTCTGCTGCGGCCTGAATTCGACGGTGACAGCAACCCTTGCCGGCCAGATCGTCATGGAAGGCTTCTTGAAGATCCGGCTTCAGCCATGGGTTCGCCGCCTCATCACCCGCGCGATCGCCATCATTCCGGCCGCCTTCGTCACGATCTGGTATGGCGACCAAGGGACGGCGGAACTGCTGATCCTGACGCAGGTCGTGCTCAGCCTCCAGCTCTCCTTCGCCGTCTTCCCGCTGGTGATGTTTACCGCCAGCAAGGCGAAGATGGGTGCGCTGGTCGCCCCGCGCTGGCTGAGCGCCATCGCCTATGTGATCGCGATCCTGATTGCCGGCCTGAACGTCAAGCTGCTGATTGACTTCGTGACCGGCTAGCGCCTGGCATAGGCCGCCCGGCCATTGTTGAGATCGTCCACGAAGGGGGAGAATTTATGCGTCCCCTCCTCGTGCATGATGAGTGGCGCGCGCAGCGAAAGCCGCGCGCGCGATCCTTTTATCGCCGTGACGAGGATGCGCACGGCGTTCTCGCCTTCGCGCGGATGGATTGCGGTCACCTCGATGCCGCCGAAACGGCGTCCGCAGGCATCGATGATTTCGGCGATCGATTCCGGCTTCGCAATCAAGGACAATTGTCCGCCGGGGATCATGATCGCCCCGGCCGTCCGCACCCAGCTTGCGAACAGTCCGTCCGTCATCGCATGCGCCTCCGCCTTCAAGGCATCGGGCGTCCGGCGATCGCCTGCATCGTTGAACGGCGGGTTCATGATGACATGATGGAAGCTCTCATCGACAAGACCGGCTTCGTTTCGCGCCTTCGCCCTTAGCGTCACATCCGCCTCGACGACTGAAACGCGGCCGGCCACATGCACATTGTCAGGCAGGAGGATGCTGCGGCGCGCATAGTCAGCCATCTCGCCCGAGCGCTCGAAGAGCACGACTTCCGCGGCCGGCAGCCGTGACGCGACGGCCAAGCCTGCAGCACCCGCGCCGGCACCGAGATCGGCAACCTTGATCGGACGATCGTCGGCAACGAGCGCTGCGAGCAGCATTGCATCCATGCCCGAGCGATGCCCCCTGCCCTTCGGCTGCACCACATGGAACAGCCCCCGGTGAAAGGCATCTATGGTCTCGGCAACATCTTCCGTCATCAAAAGCTCACTTCGGCATCCGCAGTTCGTCGCCGAGCCCGGCATCCACGAGAATGCGGCGCGCCCGATCCGCCTCGTCATCATCGACGAGAAGCCGGCGCGGCAGCATGCCGAGTGACCCTTCCAGAATGCTCATGCCCTGATCGGCGATGAAGCAGTGAATCCCCGCATCCTTCAGCAGACTCTCCGCAAAGGAGAGCAGTACGGGATCATTGGCGCGAATAAGTTCATGCATTTGCGGGAAAATCCCTTTCAAATTTGCGCGACGCGACAATTCACCCCTTGCCGCGCCAATCGCCCCTTTCTATTGTCGAACCCAATAATTTAACAGGAGTCCGGGTCGTTGGGCGTGGTCATACCGCTTGAAGAAAGCAAAAACAAACTGGCATCCGTCAAGCCGCTGGTCGATTTGACCAAGGCGGACATGCAACGGGTCAACCAGCTTATTCTCTCCAAGGCCGGTTCCGACGTCCAGATGATTCCTGAGGTGGCCAACCATCTCATCTCGTCCGGCGGCAAGCGTCTGCGCCCGATGCTGACTTTGGCCTCGGCTGCGCTGTTCGGCTACAAGGGCGAAAACCACATCAAGCTTGCGACATCGGTTGAGTTCATGCACACCGCGACGCTGCTGCATGACGATGTGGTCGACGAGAGCGACCTTCGCCGCGGCAAGTCCACGGCTCGCATGATCTGGGGCAACCAGGCCAGCGTGCTCGTCGGAGACTTCCTGCTCGGCCAGGCGTTTCGCATGATGGTCGAGGTCGGCTCGCTCGAAGCGCTCGACGTGCTCTCCTCGGCTGCCTGCGTGATCGCGGAAGGCGAAGTGCTGCAGCTCTCCGTCGCCAAGAACATGGAAACAACTGAGGACGACTACCTCGCCGTCATCCGCGCGAAGACGGCGGCATTGTTTGCCGCGGCTGCCGAAGTCGGCCCGATCGTCGCCGATGCCGGCAAATCCGGCCGCAACGCGCTGAAGTCCTACGGCATGAACCTCGGGCTGGCCTTCCAACTGGTCGACGACGCGCTGGATTACGGCGGAAAGGCAGCCGATCTCGGCAAGAATGTCGGCGACGACTTCCGCGAGGGCAAGATCACGCTGCCTGTGATCCTGGCCTATCGCCGCGGCACCGAGGAAGAACGCGCCTTCTGGCGTCAGGCCATTGAAGGCGGCGAAAGCAGCGACCAGCATCTCGAAAAGGCACTTGGCCTGATTACCAAGTACGGCACGCTGAACGATACCATCGCCCGGGCGGTTCACTACGGCACGATCGCACGCGATGCGCTTGCGCCCCTTCCCGACACGGCATGGAAATCGGCCCTGATGGAAGTCATCGACTTTTGCATCGAGCGCGTCAATTAATCGACGGTCACTGATCGCGGGCTGATTTTATTGCAGGACCGCTTCAAAAAAGCCATCCTGTTGTGAGTCAGTCATTTCAACTGATTTGCAGTCGGACGAGGCCGGCTGCCACAAGAGAGGTTTTCTAATGCGGCAAAAACTTGCCATCCGTCTTCTTTCGAGCGCAGCCATGGCAGCGGTCATATCGCTGGCAGCGCTCGGCGGCGTGAATGCCGAAGAGACGGCCAAGAAGGACGATGCCGCGACAGTGATCTTCGATCCGGATAGCGTCACGAGCTTCTCCGGTGCGTTTTTGGCTGCCCGGACCGCCGATGTCGATCACGATTACGAGACGGCGATCGAACTCTACAAGAAGGCGCTGCAGATCGAGCCGGGAAATCCGGAAATCCGCCAGCGCCTGATGATCTCGCTGCTTTTGAACGGCGACATCCAGGACGGCGTGAAATACGCCAACGACCTGAAGGGTGATCCGACCGTCGAGCGCATCACGACCATCGTGCGCAGCATGGATGCCATTCGCCGTGGCGAATACAAGACGGCTGAATCCCTTCTGAAATATACCGGACCGAACGATCTCGACCGGATGATGAACGATCTGCTCGCCGCTTGGGCCCGCGTCGGCGCCGGCCGTGGCAAGGAAGCCCTCACCACGATCCAGAAGATGAAGGGACCGGATTGGGTCGGCATCTTCAAGTCATACAATGCCGGCGCGATCGCGATCGTGAACGGCGACATCAGGGCCGCTCGCCAGAACCTCAACGACGCCGTGCTCGACAAGGACGGCGGCGCGACCGCTCCTGATACCTTCATGCGCGCCGTCATCGCTCTTGCCCGGCTCGAAGCCTCACAGGGCAACAAGCAGAAGGCGCTCGACGCAATTTCCGTCGGCGACAACCTGCTGCCCAACTACGCGCCGCTCAAAGCGCTGCGCCAGAGCATCGAAAAGGGCGAGAAGCAGGAGCAGCAGATCCAGACGGCCAAGCAGGGTGCTGCCGGCGTGCTCTTCTCCATCGGTGGCGCGCTGAACCGCGACGGCGCCGAGGATATTGTTTCGCTCTACCTGCAGACCGCCAAGACGCTGGATCCCGATAGCGCCGATACGCTCGTCATGCTCGGTGGCATTGCCGAGAAACAGGAGCAGATGGACCGCGCCATCGCACTCTACCAGCAGGTACCCGAGAACTCGCCGATGCGCCGCATCTCCGAGCTTCAGCTCGGCCTTGCACTTGCACAGGGCGGTAAGGTGGATGAGGCACGCAAGCACCTTCAGAACCTGATTGCCTCCGATCCGAACGACGTTCGCAGCTACCTCGCCTATGGCAGCGTGCTGTCGGACGTGAAGGATTACGCCGCGATGGCCGAAAACTACGACAAGGCTGTCGAAGTTATCGGCCCACTGCCGGGCAAGGGCGCGTGGACTGTCTTCTTCCAGCGTGGCATTGCCTATGAGCGCCTGAAGAAATGGGACCAGGCCGAGCCGAATTTCCGCAAGGCGCTGGAGCTCAACCCGGATCAGCCGCAGGTTCTAAACTACCTTGGCTACTCGTGGATCGACATGAACCGGAACCTCGACGAGGGGCTGGCGATGATCAAGAAGGCGGTCGACCTGCGTCCCGACGATGGCTACATCATCGACTCTCTCGGCTGGGCCTATTTCCGGCTGAACCGCTTCGCCGAAGCGGTTGAGGAGTTGGAGAAGGCTGCGCAGATCAAGGCCGGCGACGCGACGATTAACGACCATCTGGGCGATGCCTATTGGCGCGTCGGACGCAAGCTCGAAGCCGTCTACCAGTGGAACCGCGCGCTCGGCTCCGACCCTGAGGCATCCGAGATCCCGAAGATCAAGGACAAGATCGCCAACGGCCTGCCGCAGGATACAGACAACTCCAAGGCTGCGGACAAGAAACAGCCTGACCCGGCGCCGATCCAACCGAAGCCTACCGATAAGAAGTCCTGATCGGCGATGCCAGAGGCGAGTATGGGCGATGACGTGACGCTCATCGAGGACGCTCCGGCAAAAATCAATCTGGCCCTGCATGTGACGGGCCAGAGATCCGATGGCTACCATCGGCTCGACATGCTCGTGACCTTCACCAAACATGGTGACCGGCTGGGCTTTGCGCTGGCGGATAAAGATGAATTCGTGATCTCCGGGCGTTTTGCCGAGGCGCTTGACGACAGCCGCGACGACAACCTCGTCCTGAAGGCTCGGGACTTTATGCGCGAGGCGATCGCTCGCGAGGGCGGCTCCGCTCCCGCCGTCCGCATCCATCTCCAAAAGAACCTGCCGATTGCCTCCGGTATCGGCGGCGGCTCGGCCGACGCGGCGGCTACGCTTCGCGGTCTGATGCGGCTCTGGAATGTCTCGCTTCTGAACGCGACCATCGAGGCAATCGCCATTCGACTTGGCGCCGACGTGCCTATGTGCCTGGCGAGCAGACCGCTGATCGCCAGGGGCATTGGCGAGCAAATCGTGCCTGTCGACGACATGCCGGCCTTTGCCATGGTGCTGGCAAACCCGTTGAAAGGCGTATCAACGCCCGAGGTTTTCCGAAGGCTGACGAACAAGGCCAATCCGCCGCTCGACATGACGCCGCGTTTCAACTGGGTCGAGGCGATACGCGCTACGCGCAATGACCTTGAGCCGGTCGCTCGCGACCTGCTGCCCGAAATTGCCGAGATCTCGACGATGCTCAAGAAGCAGGGCGCATCTTTCGTTCGCATGTCTGGTTCCGGTGCGACCTGCTACGGTATCTTCCCTACGCTTGCGGCGGCGGAAGACGCCGCCGCCGCGCTTCACAGCGAACGGCCGGACTGGTATTTCGAAGCCACGGAAACGACTGCGGGAGGTCATGATGCCGGGTTTGGATGAAACGCGTCCCTTCATTCCTGTCGGCATTGCCGTGCTGACGGTCTCGGATACACGCACGCTTGCCGATGACCGCTCCGGCGATACGCTGGCCGCCAGAATCAAGGAGGCGGGGCACCGGCTGGTCGACCGCGCGATCGTCCCCGATGATCGGCAGGCGATCGCTTCCCGCGTGAAGGCGTGGACCGAACGCGACGATATCGACGTCGTCATCACCACGGGGGGAACCGGCTTTACCGGCCGCGACGTCACCCCGGAAGCTCTGGAGCCGCTCTTCGAGAAGAGGATGGATGGCTTTTCGGAAGTGTTCCACCGTATCTCCTACGACAAGATCGGCACCTCGACGATCCAGTCCCGCGCCACGGCGGGCGTTGCCAACGCGACCTTCATCTTCGCGCTGCCGGGCTCGCCTGGCGCCTGCAAGGACGCCTGGGACGGCATATTGAAATCCCAGTTCGACTACCGCCACATGCCCTGCAATTTCGTGGAGATCATGCCGCGCCTCGATGAGCACCTGAAGCGCGGCGCCGGCAAGTAACGGACTGCTTCGGCAGGCGACCGTCTGCCGCTCTATGCCCCTATGCCCGGCAGAGCAGGCATCGTATCCCAGCTATCACCCGACAGCAGGATGCAGCTTACGCCGTGGACATCCGTGATGAGCAGCGTCCACGTGCCGCTCTGCGCGGCGTAGACCTCAAGCATGGCGTTCTGGTTGATCAGCCCGACCGCCGTCAGTCTCTCGGCAAAATTCTTGTCGAGGAAATTGACGACCTCGGATCGGCCTGCGCAACTGCGCATCATCTGCGATGCTGCCGAATGCGGATGCGCGATCATCGATGTCGTCAATATGACGGCCGCTATCAGGCCGCGGATCATATTGCGTTTCATGACGCACCTCCTTTTGCCGGAAACCGGCAGAAGAGGAGACTTCCGCTGACCTGTTCTGCCGCCTGCCGGCATTCCATGGTCGACCGTCACGAAGCGAGGCGCTCGGGCGGCGCCATGATGGAATTATAGCGCAAAATTGTATCGGGCGCCAATTATCGGATGGGCGGCACGTGCAGCAGCGCCCTACCCTACTATCGCGCCGCGCGCGCGACCCAGGATGGAATCAGCTCGCTGCTGAGCTTGCGCAGCTTTTGCCCCTTCGCGAATTCCGCGAGACGCATTCCGCTTCTTGCGGCAGTGATCGCCTGCGTCTTCGAAAGGAGAAGCCCAAGCTCCAGCGGCGACGAAGCACGACCGATACGCTGCAGGAAAGGCCGCCGGTATCCACGCGACGCGGTGAACCGCGCCGGCAGCTTGTTGAGGGCCATATACTCAGCAATCTCATCGATCCAGCCGGTCTGCGGTCGCGCCCCCGGTTCCACGAAAAGGAGCCAATCGCCTCGCGCCGAATGCACTATATCCTTGATATCCCATTGTGAATGAAAGCGGCAGCCGGCGGCGTCGGCCACCCTCGACGTTCCATCCCGCGAGTCGTGGTCCAGCACCACGACGTCGCTGACGAGCCCCTCCACTGCGCCTGCAACCAACACCGATAACGTCTGCGCCAGTTCCGGTTCCTGATCCTGGCATTCCAGTACAACTGTCAACATTGCCTATTCATAGAGCGCCGCACAAAACTTTGCCAGCGACACTTTCGTCATTTTGTTCTTGCATTGTTCTCTTTTTGCCGATAGGAATTTAATCATCAAAACGGATGGAAGCAAAGCTTCCGCCAGCGGAGAATCCGATGAATGAGCAGTCCCTTGCAGGGCAGGCCGCATTCGCGCCTGCCCATACGGCAGATATTGCCGATACGATGATCGTATCTGCCGGCCTACGGATCGATGTCGACCGCCGCCGTGGGCGTGCGGCCGGGCTTAATCCGAGCGGGCGCTTTGAGCCTCTGCGTAGGGAAGCGTTCGACGATGGCTGGCAGAACCTTGAGGATCTGCCGCCGTTCAAGACCGACGTGCAGATCGAGAAGCCGCGAACGGTCATCACCCGCAACGAGTCGCCGGACATTCCCTTCGACCGCTCGATCAATCCCTATCGCGGCTGCGAGCATGGCTGCATTTACTGCTTCGCGCGGCAGACGCATGCCTATATGGGCCTTTCGGCCGGTCTGGACTTCGAAGCCAAGCTGTTTGCCAAGCCGGATGCGGCGAAACTCCTGGAGCGAGAATTGGCGAAGCCTGGTTACAAGCCGCGGGTGATCGCGATCGGCACCAACACCGATCCCTACCAGCCGATCGAAAAGGAATGGCGCATTATGCGGCAGATCCTTGAGGTGCTCGAAAAGGCGAACCATCCGGTTTCGATCGTAACCAAGTCGGCAATGATCCTGCGAGACCTCGACATTCTCTCGGCGATGGCGGAGAGAAACATTGTCCGCGTTTCACTGTCGGTGACGACGCTCGACCGAAAGCTGGCGCGGACTATGGAGCCCCGCGCCTCGACGCCGACGCGCCGGCTGGAGGCCATCCGCGCACTCTCCGACGCAGGCATCCAGACATCGGTCCTGGCTGCCCCGATGATTCCGGCGCTCAACGACCATGAGCTTGAGCGAATTCTGGATGCGGCGCACGCGGCGGGTGCCACCGAGGCGGGTTATGTCATCCTGCGTCTCCCGCTCGAGGTGTCGCCGCTGTTTCGCGACTGGCTGCTGCAGAACTATCCCGACCGCTATCGTCACGTCATGTCGCTGGTCCGCTCGATGCGCGGCGGAAAGGATTACGATGCTGAGTTCGGCAAGCGAATGAAGGGCGCCGGACCCTATGCCTGGCAGATTGCGCGCCGTTTCGAAATGGCGACGAAACGGCTGGGCATGACCCGGCGCAGCATGCGACTGCGGGACGACCTGTTCGTTCCGCCCGATGGCAGCGGCGTCCAGCTCTCGCTGCTCTGACATTTCAGCTTCGCGGATGGTCGCCCTGCCCTTCCGCGCTGGAGTCCCCGGCCCGCCGCCCTGATCCGGGGACTTGCAGGAAATCGGGTTGGCGTGCGAGGGTCAGCTGCATGAGCCGTCGCACGTCACCCGATTCTCCCATGCTTTTCGAAGATGTCCCCCTCGTGCCGGATTTCCGGCTGGAGCTGAAGGCGCGCAAGGCCGGTCACTGGCCGGTTGCAGGTGCCGATGAGGCCGGACGGGGGCCGCTGGCCGGTCCCGTCGTGGCGGCAGCCGTCATTCTCGATCCGAAACGCATTCCTGAAGGCCTGAACGATTCCAAGCAGCTCTCGGCCCTGAGGCGCGAAGAGCTTTTCGTTCAGATTCTCGCAACCGCGACCGTCTCGATCGCCTCTTCAAGTTCGACGCGCATCGATGAGACCGATATCCGCAAGGCCAGTCTGGATGCCATGCGCCGCGCCATCTGCGGCCTGTCGATACCAGCTAGCTTTGTCCTGACCGATGGGCTTGACGTTCCGCCTGGGCTCGCCTGCCCCGGCCAGGCAGTCGTGAAGGGTGATGCGCGCTCCGTCTCGATCGCCGCCGCATCGATCGTCGCCAAGGTGACGCGCGACCGGATGATGGCGCGCGCCGACAGCACCTTTCCGGCTTACGGCTTTGCCGCGCATGCCGGCTATGGCACCGCGCAACATAGGGCCGGTATCGAGAAGCACGGTCCCTGCTCGCTGCACAGGATGACCTTCAGCCCGCTGAAGAAGGTGCAGTGTATCGAGCTCGACAGCGATTGATCCCGTCCGCGACTTACCATTACAGCTCCAAATCGGCATAGGGGGCGATCGATGTGATCGCACCCCTGCCACACCACCCGGCATGCGGGTCCGCACCGGGCGGTTCGAGAGATTGAGGTTAGACGAGCCTGGGCATTCCAAGTTGGTCAGCCCATCTAATGGTGAGGGTGGCGTTAAGGAGCTTGCCGCTGTTGCGCCACCAGCGACCGGCATTTGCTGCCACTTGCTGGGCCACCCCAGGTT
>NZ_JBFTQH010000035.1:0-48006 GCF_056398905.1 Rhizobium sp. 01T417
ACACCGGAATGGATGGACCAACCCGGCGACAGGATCGCCTCCTCGTTCTTGACGATCAGGTGGCGCGTTTCGTTCGGCTCTCCCATCAGATGCACGACGCGGGCCTTTTCCGGCAGATCGAAATAGAGATAGGCCTCCATCCGCCGGTCATGGACGTGGCAGGGCATGGTGTTCCACACCGAGCCTTCAGCAAGCGTCGTCATGCCAACGACGAGCTGACAGGTTCTGACACCGTCCGGATGGATGAACTGGAAAATCGAACGCTCGTTGCTGGTTGCCTGAGAGCCGAGATCGACGCGCTTGGCATCTGAAATGCCGATATGCTTTGCAGGGTGACGGACATGCGCGGGGGCGCTGAGCAGGTAGAATTTTGCCGGCTGTTCGGCCGATACGGACCGGAACGTCACCGAAGCCCCCATGCCGGCATAGACCATGTCGCGGGTACCGGCCTGAAACTCTTCGCCATCGACGCTGACGATGCCGGCACCACCAATATTGACAGCGATCAGCTCGCGCCGGGCCAGAAGCGTGTCGGTCCCGGCAGGCTTGATCGTTTCCAGTGAAAGCGGCGCAGAAGTCGGCATTGCACCACCGACGATCATTCGGTCGTAATTCGTGTAGTGAAGCTGGATGCGGCCGGCCAGAAACAGCGGTGGCAGCAAGAAGTTTTCGCGAAGCTCTTCCGTACTGAACCGTGCCGCAGTCTTCGGATCGATCGCATAGCGGTTGGTAAAATCAGTGTGGCTCATCAAAGCCGTCCTTCCGTCTGTGTTTTCTCAGTTCGTCAGCGACATACTGACGGTGCCGCTTGTCATCTGCGGTGCGGAGCTACCAGCTTCTCGAGCATCGAGACCTCGTCCACTGTAAGGTCTGTCAGGGGCGCGCGTACTGGACCGCTATCAAAGCCCTGCAGGCGCACGCCTGCCTTGACGGCGGATACCGCGTAGCCCTTGCGGCGGTTGCGTATCTCCATGAACGGGAAGAAGAAGTCACGCAGGATGCGATTGGTAGTTTCGGTCTTCCCGGCCCTTAGCGCCGTGTAGAATTCCTGTGCCAGAGCCGGCACAAAGTTGAAAACCGCCGACGAATAGGTCGTCACACCCGCACCGAGATATGCATCCGCAAAGAGCTCGGCAGTCGGCATGCCGCCGAGATAAGTGAGCCGGTCGCCGATGGTTGCTGTGATCTGTCGTACCAGCCCGATTTCGCCTGAGCCATCCTTGAATCCGACCAGATTGGGGCAAACCTCGCAGAGCCGTGCAAGGGTATCGGCCGACAGGATGGCGTTGTCGCGATTATAGACCATAACGCCGATGTCGACCGCGTCACAAACCGCCTTCACGTGTGCAAACAGGCCGTCCTGGCTGGCATCGATAAGATATTGCGGCAGCAGCAGAATGCCGTCGGCCCCCGCCTCTTCGGCCAATCTGGCGATCCGCACGGCCATCTTCGTGCCGTATCCGCATCCCGACACGATCGGCGTTGCGCCCGCTGATGCCTTGGCAGCACGCACCACCTCCGGCAGCTCGTCGGGCGTCAGCGAGAAGAATTCGCCGGTACCACCGGCTGCAAACAAGACACTCGCGCCGAAACCGGAAAGCCAGCCGACATGGTCTTCGTAGACAGACCGATTAAACCGATCGTCGTCGTTAAAAGGGGTGACGGGGAAAGAAAGAAGGCCAGCTCCAAGAGCTGCCTTCAAAGAAATGGGGTCCAGTGCCATGGATATCCTCCGGACAGAACGAGAGTCGATGGCAGTGAAACTAGCAGAGATATGATGACTGTCAATAACTCATCATACGATAATTGAGATCACTCAGCCGCGCTTGATGAAATTCCGGTAGCGCTGTTGGCTTCCCTTCAGGTGGAGACGCATCGCCTCTCGCGCCGCGGCCTCATCCTGGTCCGATATCGCCCGGGCAATTCGCAAATGCTCGGCCTGAATCTGCTGCAGGTACTCCTGCGAGGATCTCTCGGTATCACCCTCAGCCAAGACGCCCCTAGGAATGATCTGCTTGCCGACCAACTGTAAAAACTCACGAAAACGGGGATTGCTGGTGGAATCAGCTATCGCCAGGTGAAACGCCCTGTCTGCCTCGACTGTCGGCTTTTGATCCTGCTTCAGTCGCTCAATCTCGTCATAGGCCTCAAGAATGGCCTCTTCCTGGGCCGGCGAACGCCGTATGGCCGCAAGCCCGGCGGCCTCGATTTCGATCGCGGCCCGCAGCTCAAGCATTTCAAGCAACGAGGAGATCTTATTGGGATCGGCGCTTTTGAACCCGTCATAGGCGCCGGCCGGAGGCGTCAGGACGAAGACGCCGACCCCGTGGCGCGCTTCGACCAGTCCGTCGGCACGAAGGGAAGCGATCGCCTCTCGGATTACCGTTCGGCTGACCTCGTATTCCTGCGTCAAACCACCTTCCGTTGGCAACCGATCGCCGGGCTTCAAGGCCCCTGACGCAATCGCATCGCGCAGGCGGCGCGCCACCATTTCCACTAACGTCTCACCGCTTTTGCGTTGCTCTGTCCCTGTCTGCTGAACCACATTTTGCCCCATATTTGTCCCCGCCCTCTGTCGATCTAGACATCCCGAACGACGCTCACCTGTCAAGTGATTGCAAAAATCCGATTGACCAGAGCGCGTCAGACATATTATGACATTAGTGACGCCGTATTACAAGTAAGCATCCGGAGGCCTTCGGCAAAGGGATCGCCGCGCACGTCAGCACCGAAACAGTCCAGGCGATGACGCGACAGGACTGTGGATCGAGCCTTCGACATTTGCCGTATTCGGCCACGGGCCGGACACAAAAAGAACCTGGAGGAGAAAACTTGAAGATCGTTGATATTAACGTGCGCGTCTTTGCGCACACAACCTATCGCCACGCCGACACGGCAGGACATGCCCATCCTGGGCCGGCTCACAAGGTCAACCTTGCGCTGCTGACGATCGTCGCAGACGATGGCACCGAGGGCTACTGCTTTTCCCCGCCCGAAATCGTTCGTCCGCATGTCCTCGACAAGTTCATCAAAAAGGTACTGATCGGCCAGGATCCATTTGATCGCGAGAGACTCTGGCAGGAACTCGCCCATTGGCAGCGTGGCAGCGCTGCACAACTGACCGACCGGACGCTTGCTATCGTGGACTGCGCGCTGTGGGATCTCGCCGGACGCAAGCTGGCTATCCCCGTCCACAAGCTTATCGGCGGCTATCGCGACAAGGTGCGGGCCTATGGATCGATCATGTGTGGCGACGAGCTCGAGGGCGGCCTTGCGACGCCGGAAGACTACGGGCGTTTCGCCGAAAAGCTGGTAAAGCGCGGCTACAAGGGTATCAAGCTGCATACCTGGATGCCTCCGGTGTCATGGGCACCTGATGTGAAAATGGATCTGAAGGCCTGCGCGGCCGTGCGGGAGGCCGTTGGTCCCGATATCCACCTGATGATCGATGCGTTTCATTGGTATAGCCGAACCGAGGCGCTCGAACTCGGCAAGGGCTTGGAGAAGCTGAGCTTCGATTGGATCGAAGAGCCGATGGACGAGCAAAGCTCGGCCTCCTACGCCTGGCTTGCGGCCAATCTCGACATTCCCGTTCTTGGCCCGGAGAGCGCTGGTGGAAAGCACTTCAGTCGCGCCGAGTGGATCACCTCGAATGCCTGCGACATCCTGCGGACAGGCGTGCACGATGTCGGCGGCATCAGCCCTGCGATGAAGTCGATGCACCTTGCGGAGTCCTTCGGCATGTATTGCGAAATTCATGGCAACGGCGCCCCGAACCTGATCGTCGCCGCCTGCAGCAAGAATGCCAAGTGGTACGAACGAGGCCTCTTGCATCCCTTCCTCGAGTATGATGACGGCTTCGAGTATCTGAACGCGCTTGTCGATCCCATGGACGAACATGGCTATGTCCACCTTTCCGATAAGCCGGGTCTTGGAGAAGACATCAACTTCGCCTTCATCGAGGCGAACTTGGTGGCATGAACAAGAGGGGCTGGCGAAGCGTCGTTCGTCAGCCCCTGAGAGCCGCATCGAGCCAGTTGAGCGCAGCGTCCTGCTCTGGGATGGGAAACTCGTGGCCGCCTTGCCAGATGGCCGTTTTCAGGTTTTCCATCCCCTTTCCGGCCGACCAGAGCTCACGCAGACGGCCAAACGCAGCCTCAACGACGGCTGGAGGGAAATGCCGGTCCTCGCGCCCGCTCAGAAAGTAGCCCGGCTTCGGCGCTGCAAGGCCGGCAAAGTCGGGATAGTCTAGCTTGCCCGCGATCTGTGGATGCAGCATGTAGAATGCCGATTGGCCGCGCAACTGGTTGCTGCCGGTCTGCATGAGCCCATCCAGGGTGCCCATCCAGCCGATTGCACAGAAGGCCGCAATGTCGGCAGAAAGGGCTGCGACCTGCCAGGCGCGGTACCCGCCAAAGGAAAATCCGAAACTTGCCACGCGCTTCCGATCAACCTCTGGCAACTCGCCAAGAAATTTGGCGGCTGCGATATCCTCCATGGCAACGACTGAGGCAAGCGAGACACCGAACTGCATCAGGTTAGCGGCAAGCGCCTGCTGCGCTTCGTACCCGTTGCCGCAACGGCTTGACCAGCCGAGCGCATCGACGCTGAGAACGACATAGCCACGCCGCGCCGCCTCTTCTCCAGGAAAACGTCCGCCATAGAAACGATCTGCCCACGCCCGCGCGGCTTCCCGCGTCGGACCATCTGGCGGCGCAGGGACTACCTTCTCCTTGCCGATATTGAAGGTCGCACCGTGATCATGCAACATCAACAAGGCTGGTGCAGGTGTCTGCTGGTGTGGCAGGAGCAGAAGGGCCTCAGCCACCTCGCCATTGGAAAATCGAAGGCTCAACCGTTTGCCGGCAAAAGACGAGCAATCCCATTGCTCCATCGTTTCGACCCCGTCGACATGACATGCGTCAGGATCGATCGACTGCACGACATGGTCCAATGTCGAGGAACGCCACGTCACGAAGTCGACCGAAGAGCCGCCGAATCTCAACGGAAATGCTGACGCATCGCGATGCCGTCGAGCGATGGAGGCAAGATTGTCGCGGTCGATCATCGGCCTTCATCCATATTGCCCGGCGCTGCCAACCTCACGATTGCGCCGCTTGGCGCCAGCTCAAACTGCCTGGTCGTACTCGACACTGGCTCGGATCAGCTCCCTTGCGTAGGGATCGGTCGCCCGCCCCGTCGAAAGGACCGCACGGTCCAGGATCTCGACGATGCGTCCATGCTGCATGACCGCCAGCCGATCGCACATATGGTCGATCACCGCGAGATCATGCGAGACGAGGAGATAGGTCAGCCCCTTGCGTGCTCTAAGCTCGGAGAGGAGGTTCAGCACTTCTGCCTGAACGGACACATCGAGGGCCGAAGTGGGCTCGTCGAGCAGCAGGACGGAAGGATCGAGGATGAGTGCGCGTGCGATGGCGACGCGCTGGCGCTGCCCGCCGGAGAGCTCGTGCGGATAGCGCTGGAGAAAGGCGGGAGTGAGCCCGACCTCAATCAGCGCCTGTTCCATGCGTTCTTGATGGCGATCCATACGCTGAATGCGCAGGGGCTCCTGAAGCGCGGTTTGGATCGACTGGCGCGGGTGAAGCGATCCGTAGGGGTCCTGGAAGACCATCTGGACGGTACGGCAGTATTCGTCCTGAGGCGTATCGCGGACGGCTTTGTTGTTGATGGCAATCCTACCATCCCACGCGTTCAGCAGGCGGGCGATACACCGTAGGACCGTCGACTTGCCCGAGCCAGATTCTCCGACTAGCCCGAAGGACTCGCCCTTGTCGACGCTGAAGTTCACGCCCCCGAGAATGCGCTTTGCGTGCACGCCAATGCCGAGCGAAATGGATAGATCTTCAATCTCGATCGCGCTCATGGTGTACCCTCAACTGTTGCGACTTTGATGGTCTGGCTGCGGCTCAAGACAGGCAGTGGGCGGCGGTCACCGCCGATGTGAGGCTGCGCTGCCAGCAATCCGCGTGTGTAGGGATGCTCTGCGTTCTTCAGGTCGCGCGCCTGCCGTTCCTCGACGAACTCGCCCGACCGCATCACCAGAACGCGGTCACAGAAATTGCGGACCAGGTTGAGGTCATGGCTGATCATGATCAGCCCAATGCCCTTACTGATCACCAGGTCATTGAGGATCTTCAGCACCTGCATGCGTACAGTGACATCGAGCGCCGAGGTCGGCTCATCGGCGATGATCAGCTCAGGCTCGGGGATCAACATCATCGCAATCATGACGCGCTGCCCCATTCCGCCCGAGACCTCGTGCGGATAAAGACTGAACACCCTCTCAGGATCACGAATCTGCACTGCCTCCAGCATTTCCAGCGTGCGTTGCTTGGCCGCGCCGCGTGAGGCGCCACTGTGTATGCGATAGGCTTCCGCAACCTGATCGCCGACCCGGTGGACTGGATTGAGAGAAAACTTCGGGTCCTGCAAGATCATCGACATACGGCGTCCGCGGACCTGCAACATCTCTTTCTCGCGGCAGGTCAGCAGATTGGTTTCACCGAATTGCATCCGCTCGGCTGTAATATTGGCCGTCGGCAGAAGCTTCAGTAGCGCCCGACCGATGGTGGATTTTCCCGATCCGGATTCACCAACGATCCCCAGCCTCTCTTGCCCGAGCGAGAACGAGATTCCCTTGACAACCGGGTTGTCACCTTTGCGGCCGCGATAGCTGACATGCAGATTGCGGACATCGAGGAGATTGGCCATGTGACGTTCCTCACTTCTGCTTCGGGTCGAGCACGTCGCGAAGACCGTCGCCCAACAGGTTGAAAGCAAGACTGACGAGCAGGATCGCGCCGCCTGGAAACGCAACGAGCCACCAGTTGTCCAGCATGTAGCGCCGGCCCGTCGCCATCATCGCACCCCATTCGGGCAAGGGCGGTTGCGCGCCAAGTCCGAGGAAGCCGAGGCCAGCAGCAGTGAGGATCACCGTCGCCATGCTCAGCGTAATGCGGACGAGGACCGAGGGCAGACACATGGGCATGATCGACTTTACGATGATTCGCAGTGGCGAGGCGCCTTGCATGCGCGAGGCAGCGATATAGTCCGCCCCGCGAAAGGTCAGCGTCTCGGCTCGTGCCAGGCGGGCAATTGGTGGCCAGGCAGTGAGCGCTATGGCGATGATCGCGTTCTCCAGGCCCGCGCCCAATGCCGCGACAAAGGCAAGCGCCAGGATCAGGCTCGGAAACGACAGGAAGATATCGGTAATGCGCATCATCACCGTATCGCACCAGCCGCCGAAGTATCCGGCTGTCGTTCCAACCAGAAGTCCGACCGGGCCAACGATGATAGACACGATGAAAATGAATGTCAGGCTGATCCGACTTCCATAGACGAGGCGGCTGTAGACGTCCCTTCCCAGTTCGTCCGTTCCGAACCAATGAAGGCTGCTCGGTCGGCCCAGAGCGTTGCCGAGGTCGACGACATTGGGGTCATGGCTGGCGAGAACGGGAGCAAGCAGCGCAGTCAACAGCAGTATCGCGATGACGATGACGCCGAAGGCAGCTGTTGGGTTCGCCAGCAACTCGCCGATGACCGCGGCGAAACGTCTGGCCGCCATGACAACAGGTCCGTTGCGACGCTCAGTCAAAACAAGATTGCCCATTTCAAGATGTCCTGGTGCCATGTCACCGCGTCCTTGGATCAAAGATCTTGTAGAGTGCGTCTGAAAGCAGGTTCAGCGCGATGAAGATAACGCCCACAAGCAGCACGCAGGTCATGACCGCGTTCATATCGCCGATGAGCATGTTGTTGGTGATGTATTGTCCAAAGCCCGGCCAGGAGAAGACCGTCTCAATCAGCACCGCCCCTTCGAGTAGGCTGCCATATGCCAAGGCAACGATGGTGACGAGCTGAACCCGGATATTGGCAAAGGCGTGATGCCAGATCGTCCGGCCCTTCGACAATCCCTTCACTCGCGCCGTCGTAATATACTCCTGCCCAAGCTGGTCGAGCATGAAACTTCGCGTCATCCTGGTGATGTAAGCCATCGACGAGTAACCGAGAATGCTGGCGGGCAGGATGAGATGGTTGAGCGCGTCGCCGAAGACCTCCCAGTCGCCAGCGATCGCCGCGTCAATGAGCATGAAGCCGGTCGTCTCCGGCACAAGGCCGATATAGTAGTCGGAAATCCGCCCGCCGCCGCCCACGAGCCCAAGCACCGCATAGAAAATAATGAGGCCGATCATGCCCGTCCAGAAGATCGGCATCGAATGCCCGATCAGCGTCAGGAAGCGGATGATGTGATCGGCTGGCCGATTACGATTGATCGCCGCGAATATACCGAGAGGTATCCCGAAACCAGCCCCACAAAGAATGGCGAAGGTGGCAAGTTCAATCGTAGCCGGCATGACATGAGCGATGTCGCTGATGACGGGCTGTCCCGTGCGGATAGAAACTCCGAAGTCGCCGCGCACCACGTCCCCGACGTAGCGGATGAATTGAGTGTGAAGCGGCAGATTGACCCCCAACCGCTCTGCGACCAACTCGTAGGTGGCGCGATCCGCCTCCTCCCCGACGATCGCTCTCACCGGATCCACCGGCATCAGTCGACCGATGCAAAACGTCAGGATGAGGAGGCCGAGCAAGGTCACCATAATGGTGCCGGCCTGCCGCGCGGCGGCAAAGATGCGATCATGGCTCATTGCTGGATCTTTCATAGTCACAAAATGGCATATGCGACGGGACACACCCGTCGCACGTGTTGGCGGCCTAGCGTTCCTTGGTGACCGTACGCAATTGCGTCGACCAGGACGGATTCAGCGCCAGCCCCTTGATATCGGCGCGCACGCCCACGGTATCCACTACCTCGGAGAAAGGCTGGATCGCCGGTACGAGGTCGGCATAATACCCCTGGATATCGCCGTAGAGTTTAGTCTGAGCAGTCTTGTCGCCTTCAACCTGCGCAGCATCGATCATGCTGTTCAGTTTTTCGTCGAAGAACGACGTGCGCCAACCCTGGAAGTTTGTCAGCTTTGCCTCATCCGAATTGTTCGGGTTGTAGGCGATAGCGCGCAGATTGGAGTCAGGATGCGGCAACTGTCCGCCGCCGCCGCGGCCGACAAGCAACTCGAATTTGCGTTCGCGCATCGCGCCGTAGATCTGATCGCCGGACCCGGTGATGACTTCGGCCTTGATGCCCGCCTGGGCAAGTGTTGCCTGGAGAGCCGTTGCGAGGTTCAAGAACGGCGCGTCCGAAATACCGCGGAGCGTCGTCGAAAAACCGTTCGGATAGCCTGCTTCGGCCAACAGCGCCTTCGCCTTCTCGACATCGAGCTTGTAGCCGGCATCAGGCAATGCACCGAAGATGCCGCTTGGGATCGGCCGATCGCGTAGCTTGCCGAAATACGGCAGGACAGTCTTGTCGAGACCCTGATAGTCGATCAGATAGCGAAGTGCCTCTCGAACCTTCGGGTTCTTGAACTTCTCATCTTTCATCGACACCGCAAGATAATAGAAGCCACTGCCACCGATTGTTTCTATCTTGACGTCCTTGTTGGCTTCCAGCGACTTGAGATCGGCCGCCGACATCGAGAAGGCAATGTCGATATCGCCCTTCTCCAGCATCAGGCGCTGGCTCTGCGATTCTGCCAGATGACGCATGATGATGCGGCGCATCCCCGGCTTATCGCCCCAATATTTGTCGTTGCGATCAAGAACGACGCGCTCGTTCGAGCGCCATTCACCAAGGACGAATGGTCCCGACCCCGCTGAATGCGTGGTCAGCCAGGCGGCACCCTTGTCACCGTCCTTTTCATTTTCCAGCACAGTCTTGCTGTCATAGATCGATCCCGGGCCAACGATGCCCAGCGTCATGATGATAAGTTCCGGGTCAACCTTCTTGGGAAGCGTGATGACCACGGTCTTGACGTCCGGAGCGGTGAAGCTTGCCTCGGCGTTGTCGGCAGTGAACCCATGGGTCTTCAAGAACGACGCCTGGGCCAGGTTCAATGACATCAGCCGCTTCAACGACCAGACGACGTCCTCGGACGTGACGGGGTTGCCGGAAGCAAAGGTCGCCCCGTCTCGCAAGGTGAAAGTGATCTTCGACTTGTCATCGCTGACGACCCAGCTCTCCGCGAGCTGAGGTGTAACCTCGGACCTGTTGACAGGATCGAGTGAAACCAGGTTGTCGTATATGTTGGCGAGAACCTGGACCGTCTCCTTGCCGGTAATGGCCGCCGGATCCAATGTCAGGATATTGTTCATCGAGAAGCCAACAACAAGCATATTTGGCGGCGTTTCGGCACGAAGCGGTGCGCTCCAGCATGCTGCGCCGATAACCGCTGCAGCAATCATTGCCTTCATGTGATACATCGAAAATCCTCCTTTGCCGACTCCCGATCGACTGGTGATACTATCTGTCATAATATCTCATTAGTCAAGTTGTATGATATGCCCACGCGGCAGCGATCCTTATTTTCGCGAGCGGGCGGCAATTGCCCTGACGGTCAGAAACACCTCCCGATAGGAAGAGCCCATGGAGAGCAACTCCCGGGCACTGGCCCGTAAGGAGCTCCTTAAACCGATGTCCTCGAAGAGGTGAGCCGCGTCGATCTGAGGCGTAGCGTCCAAAGACGCCGACTGCAATTGTGAATGCCTTCAGGTAGCCGGCGCGTCCTTCAAGTGTCTCGTTCACGACAGGAACGCCGGTTCTCATCTTCGCCGGAAACGCAAACGGCGAAGGCGGCTTCCTTGGGAAGGCTCCCGCCGTTCCGCAGTGCTTGTTGTCACAGGCTGTAGCACCGAATAGCAGCGCGATCCAATGCCATTGCCCAACCCGGCGCATCGGGAACCCGCGCCAGACCGTCGATAAGATCGATCTTCTCCTGATAGAGCGGAGCGAACCAATCCATGTATTCGAGAGAATGAGCCGTAGGCACATGAGCAAGGAGCTGTAAGCTCATTTCCGGGAAGAGGTGTGACGAAATCGGCAAGTCGAAGCTCGCCGCCAGCGCGCCGACGCGCGCAAATTCGGTTACACCACCGACCCGTTGAAGATCGGGCATGAGAATAGAGGCGGCGCCTGCTTCGATCATCCGCCGAAAGCCGTAACGAGTGTATTCGTTCTCCCCTGAGGCGATCGGTATTCGCAGGGCGTTCGCCACCTTGGCCGAAGCCTCGAGGGCATGCGCCGGTACAGGTTCCTCGAACCAGGCGATGTCGAATGGCGCCAACGCATCGCCGAGCCTGATGGCGGCATCCGCATCCAGCACCTGATTGGCATCGACCATCAGCGCGATCTCGCTGCCGATCGCCGCCCGGACGGCTTTGACCCGCGGCAGGTCGACTTCGATCCTTCCGGCAAGTCGCAGCTTCATCGCCTTGAAACCCTGCGCGACGAAACCCTCGGCTTGGCGCACCAGTGCCGGGATGTCCTGGGTGAGCCACAACCCGCCGCTCGCATAGGCTGGAATTGTCTCCCGGCACCTGCCGAGCATCCGCGAGATAGAAAGACCAGCGCGCTTGGCTCTGAGGTCCCACATAGCTCCGTCGATGGCCGAAATACCCATGATCGAGACGCCAGTGAAGCCGATGAAGTTGATGCGCCGCCAGGCATCCGCCCAGAATGCGCCGGTATCGTCCGGATCAAGGCCGATCACAGCGTCGGACAGCACATGCACCATGGCGTCCAGAAGCTTTACCTGCTCCGGCCGGATGGTGAAGATGAGGTTTTCACCCCGCAATCCCTCATCGGTGCCGAGGTCTACGACGATGCAGGAGAGCTGGCGAATGGTGGCGGTGGCATTGCCGAGCGGTTCGGCGAGAGGCAGGCTGACGGCGGTGGTGGTGAGGTGGGTAATTTTCATGAGACTTTACCGGATCGGGGAGCGCGGAGGCTCGATATAGATTGGCTCGTCGACGAAACCACCGCCTTGCCATTTTGCCTGGGACGAGTCCTTGTCCGGGATGCCGGGGCTGCGCTCCAGTTCGGCGCGATAGGTCTCAGAATTGTCCTTCGGTTTCCAGCCGAGATAGGCGGAAGCCGAATTGTCCCACCATTTCGCCTGGTTGTCGGAAACGCCCCAGATCGTCGGACAACCGAGATAGGGCGCTTTGAACACTCGCTCGGCGAGCGAGGCCATGTCGTCGAAGCTCAGCCAGATCGCCAGCATTCGCACCGTCGTCGGCTTCGGCCAGCATGCACCGATGCGGACGATCGCCGTCTCCTGACCGAACTTGTGGAAATACATCTGCGCCAGAGCTTCGCCGAAACATTTCGATACGCCGTAGAGGCCGTCCGGTTTGGCCGGCTGGTCGACGCTGATGAACTGGTCCTGGCGATAGAAGCCAACCGTGTGATTGCTGCTGGCGAACAGGATGCGCGGCTTGCCATGCTTGCGTGCCGCTTCGTAGAGATTGTAGAGGCCGCGTATATTGGCCTCCAGAATACTGTCGAAGGTGTTTTCCGACGGGATGCCGCCGAAGTGCAAGATACCGTCACAGCCTTCCACCATTCGCATCACACCGTCAGCATCCATCAGGTCGCAGCTGACCGGTTCCTCATTGGGCGTCATCGCCGTCAGCGGGGTGATATCGGAAACGCGAATGGTTTCGGCCAAATGGCCGAGTCGTTGCCGCATGGCCATGCCCATACTGCCGGCAGCTCCGGTGATCAGAAGCCGCTTCATCCTACTCCTCCTATTCGGACCGAACCCATGTCGGGTAACAGCAATCTTATCATATGACAAGGCGTCAGAAATACGATGCCAAGGCTCCATCGAAGCCCCGTGGTTTCCGTATTTAGACAAATTTACGCGATACTGCCAGCATATGTTGACGAAGGAAGCTGTTTAGGTCTTCATACAAGACATCAGCTCATATGATGTCTTACCGTGAGCGCCAGAATGGAGGAACCCCAATGAAATGGATGAGGCATGTGGCGCTCGCCACGGCTTTGACGCTGTCCGCGCCGATGGTCGCATTTGCGGACACGCCTGCCGACCAGTTGATCGTCGGCCTGAGCATGAACAATATCCTTACTCTAGATCCGGCTGCGATCTCGGGGCGCGAGGCGACCGGCGTCATCACCAATCTCTACGACACGCTGGTGGAACTGGGCGCCGACAAGAAGACCCTTAATCCGGGCCTTGCGAGCTCCTGGACGATCGCCGACGATGGTTCGATCACCTTTACGCTGAGAGACGGCGCGACGTTCAGCTCCGGCAACCCGGTGACAGCGCAAGACGTCGTCTGGTCAATTAAGCGCAACATCGGCCTTGGTCTTGTCGGCGCGGGCGTTTGGTCGTCCTTTGGCTACAGGGGCAACAATATCGACTCGCTTTTGACGGCGGACGGCAACAAGATCACCCTCAAGCCCGCCCAAGCGACCGATCCGCAGCTCACCCTCGATATCTTCGGCAAGCCAGATGCGAGCGCAGTCGTCGACATGAAGACCGTCATGTCCCACGAGACCAATGGCGACAGGGGCGCGGCCTGGCTGAAGGTCAATGCCGCCGGCTCCGGAGCCTTCAACCTGACGCGCTGGTCCTCCAACGAAATGCTCATACTGACGCGGTTCGACGATTACTGGGGCGAAAAACCCAAGATGAAGCGGGTCATCTTCCGTCACCTTCCGGAGTCCCAGACCAAACGCCTGATGCTGGAAAAGGGTGACGTCGATGTCGCGATCGGTCTTTCCGTTCCGGATATCGCCGCACTCAGCAAGAACAAGGATGTCGAAGTCCAGAGCACGCCAAGCTCGGGCTTCTACTTCCTCGCAGTCAGCATGAAGGACGAACGGTTCAAGAACCAGGATGTCCGAATGGCGATCCGTTATCTCATCGACTACGACGGCATCAACAAGACGATCATGCCGAATTACGGCGCCAAGCGTCTGCGCCCAGTCGCAGAGGGGGTGATCGGCGCCCTGCCGGATCCCGACTACAAGGTCGATGTCGCCAAGGCCAAGGAACTGCTCGCCAAGGCGGGTTATCCGAACGGTTTCGCCGTCAAGCTGCTGACGCTCAACGAGCCGCCGTTTGCCGACACCGCCACCGCGATCCAGGCGACGCTGGCCCAGGCTGGCATCAAGGCCGAGATCGTCCAGGGGGCCGGAGACCAGATCTATGGCCCGATGCGCGAACGCAAGTTCGAGATGATCGTCGGCCGCGGCGGCGGTGGTCAGGAGCCGCATCCGCATTCCAACCTA
Organism: Rhizobium sp. 01T417; assembly: GCF_056398905.1. NCBI lineage: Bacteria > Pseudomonadati > Pseudomonadota > Alphaproteobacteria > Hyphomicrobiales > Rhizobiaceae > Rhizobium > Rhizobium sp. 01T417. The sequence continues at coordinate 14,180 of NZ_JBFTQH010000035.1, forward strand.
CGAGCACTAGTCATCAATCCAAACAATGCCGACGATGCCAAGCTCAGCGGAATTATCGGCTGGCGGACCTCTTTCTTCGACCAGCAGCTGAACGACATGTCGGCCAAAGCCTTGGTGGAACGCGACCAGGGGAAGCAGAAGGCAATGTATGAGGACATCCAGAAGCGCTACGAGGACCTCGTTCCGACCCTGCAGCCGATTTCGGCGGTCGTCGACAGCGTCGTCTACCGCGCTGACGTCAAGGGTTACGWAACCCACTACGGCTGGACCGTTCGTCTCCGCACTGTCTCCAAGCAGCGCTGATCCCCATAAGCTCCTCCAGGACGTGCCCGCGGTCACCGCTGCGGGCGCCTCTATAGGGCACGAATGATCGAGGACCTGCCTGACGTCATGGCGCATTTTTCAAGGTAGCGCGGCTATGCAAAAGCCATGGATTAATAACTTTCAATCCAACGGCTTCGAAGGTGCTTGTATCGCGTGTTGTAACCGAAAGGCCGTTGGCCGCTGCTGTGGCTGCAATATATCCATCCGCCTTAGCGATAGCCTTTCCGGATACTCGAGCGCGCACCATCAGTTCCGAGTAAAACTGCGACGTAGCGAGGCGGCCCCGCCGTTGTTGATGACTGCATCATTGGCCGCGGTCGGCCCAGATCCGGTGAATGTTGCATCCGAGGCTTCCTATATTTCCTGGCGATGGCGGCAGCGATCGCGCGCCGAACGAGAAGAGTGATATGTCGCTCCATCGTTGCCTTCGAAGTAGGATTGATCAGGCCGTCGCTTCTGAACCTGCCGTTACATCTGATGGCGGTGCAGTCGAAGTTTCGTTGCGAACCTTTGACTTCTCAAAACGACCAGGGGAGGCTCGACAGATCCCATGCAGACCGTAGAGGGCCTCACCCCTTCACGCTTGGCCGCAAACGAATGGTGCATCGGAAGCAGTGAAACTTCTGGTTTGGGGCCGCCGGGTGACGGCGACCCTGATGGAGAGGTCGCAGGAGCTTACGCTGCCTGTGCAACATCATCCCGGTGGTGAATCTCTGTCCCGAGCACTTTCAGGCATTCCCGGATAAATGCGGCGAGCGCCGTCCATCCCTTTGCGGATACCATGGTGCCGTCAACGTAGGCCTCGGTCGGCGAAAGGTCGATATAGGTACCGCCTGCGAGTGTGACTTCCGGCTCGCAAGCGCCGAGCGCACCGACTTTCTTCCCGCGCACGACGCCGTCGACCGCAATAAGAATCTGCACGCCATGGCAGATCGTGAAGATCGGTTTCTGCTTCTCGTGGAAATGACGGACGATGGCCTGCACACGTTTGTCGGTGCGGATGTATTCCGGACCGCGGCCACCGGCAGCATAAACGGCGTGATATTGGTCTAGCTGCACTTCGGCTTCTGAGAATGTCTTGTTGATGGTGAAGAAGTGCCCGAGCTTCTCGGTATAGGTTTGATCGCCTTCGAAGTCATGAAGCGAGGTCTTGATAAGATCTCCGGCTTTCTTGTCAGGGCAGATGACGTGGACCGTATGGCCAACTGCTTCCATCGCCTGCTGGAAAACGTAGATCTCGTACTCTTCGGTGAATTCGCCGGTCAGCATCAGTATCTTCTTGCCTGGCATGATTTACTCCTCTTTGTCCATGCGGCGGGGTGGCTCCTTGCCACCCCTGTTTCTGTTATTAGAACGGCGAGTCCGGGAAGTAGTATTCCTTCGCGTTCGCCTGCGTGATGAGAGGCGCGTCGAGCTTGACGTTTCCTCTGGTGGGAGCCTGTCCGACCAAGTTGGCGACCGTCATGTAGATCGCTGTCTTGATCATCGCTGGCGGGTAAGGCGTTTCGACCGGGGTCATGGCGTCTCCGTCGATGACCTTCTTGACGATGTCCTTCATGCCATTGCCGCCGAGTGCCAGCTTGATATCCTTGCGCCCGGATTCCTTGACCGCTTCGAGCACCCCAAGCAGCATGTCGTCGTCGTTTGCCCATACGGCGTCGATCTGAGGGTATTTGGCCAGATAGTCCTGCATCAGCTTGAAGGCCTCGTCACTGTTCCAGTTCGCATACTGGATGTCGAGTACCTTGAGGTCAGTGCCCTTGATCGCGTCCTGGAATCCTTGAATGCGCTCGTCGTCGATCACTGTCGGAATTCCCCGCAACACGACAAGGTTCCCCTTGCCGCCCAGCTTGTCGATCATGAATTTTGCAGTGTTGCGTCCGACGGCGATGTTATCGCCAGCCAGGTATAGGTCTTGGATCGTTGGATCGTTCAGGCCGCGGTCGACGACCGTGATGAAGGTTCCCGCATCCTTCACCGCCTTGACGGGGGTCGTCAGTTCCTCGGACGTGTAAGGCAAGATCACCAGCGCATCGAGTTTGCGTCCGGCCGACAGATCCTCAAGCGCGCTCACCTGCGCCGTAGCCGAAGGCGAGGTCTTTACCACCACCTCCACGTCCGGAAACGCGGCATTGATTTCCTTTGCTGCGGCCTGCGCGTGATAGACGATGCCTGCCGTCCAACCGTGGTCGGCAGCCGGGATCGACACGGCGACCACTTTCTTGTCGGCGCCCAATGCGTGACCCGCGAGCAGCACCGTGCTTGCGGCGAGTGCCACAACCCATTTCCTCTTCAACATTCATTCCTCCCAGAATAGGACCGACAAAATTCATTCGCCGCGCGGTCCGGACGCGGATTATTTCGAGAACCTCTGAATGAGCATCGCGATGATGATGATCACGCCCTGGACGCCCGCCACCAGGTATTCGGAAACGAAGTCGGATAGCACCATCAGGTTGGCGATGAGTTCAAGGATGACCGCTCCGGCAACCGTGCCCCAGACGTGACCCTTGCCGCCGCGGAGTGCGGTTCCGCCGATGACAACTGCCGTGATGACTTGGAGTTCCCAGAGAACGCCAGTCGTCGGGGTGGCCGCGCCAAGACGCGGCACGTAGCAGATCGCGGCGATCGCAACGCAGGCCCCCTGGATGGCGTAGGCGATCGTGCGGGTCTTGATTATCGAGATGCCGGAATAGCGGGCAACGTCCTCGTTGGCCCCGACCGCGGCGCATTTGCGCCCGTACTTCATCTTGTAGAGAATGAACGAGGCGACGACAGCGACGGCAATCGAGATCAGGATCGGCAACGGGATGCCCGCGATGGTGCCGAAGTACACGGGGCGGTACGCGTCGCGGAGAGTGCGATCGATGGGGATCGTGCCGCCGTCGGACATGTACGTGATCAGTGCCCTGAAGATGCCCATTGTTCCGAGCGTCGCGATGAACGGCTCGATCTTGCCGACAGTCACAATAATGCCGTTCATCAATCCGCAGAGGAGACCCACGGCAATCGCCACCACCATCCCGGCCGGGATTGCCGAAACACCCCAGTCGGGTGCCATCCGGTTCATGAACATGATCGTGATCCCGGTGATGAATGCGGCCATGGAGCCCACGGAGAGATCAAGGCCCCCCGAAGAGATGACGAAGGTTGCTCCGACCGCGATGATCGCAATGAAGGCGCTGCGGGTGATGACGTTGCCGAGATTGGTCGCGGAGAGGAAATCCGGATTGACCGCAAAACCGATTGCCAGCAATGCGATCAGAGCCACAAATGGTCCCACATCCGCCCATCCGATATTCCATTCCCGCTCCGGTTTGACCGGGGTCGAACCCGTAATGACAGTCATCTGTTTCCTCCCTCGCCTTTTCCCGGAGCAACGTCGCTTGTCGCCAGAAGCGCGACGTTGTGCTCCGTCATTTCGTCTCCTGAGACCTCCCCCGCGATGCGCCCTTCCCGCATCACAAGAATTCGATCGCAGATCCCGATCAGTTCCTGCATTTCGGAGGAGATCACGACGCACGCCTTCCCCTCCATCACGAGCCGCTGGATGAATGCGTAAATCTGCGCCTTGTTGGCGATATCGATGCCACGCGTCGGCTCGTCGATGACGACGACCGAGGGCGCGGCCAACAATATCTTTGCAAGCAGAAGCTTTTGTTGATTGCCACCGGATAGCTGTCCTGCTTTCACCCCCAAACTCTTCAATCGGATGTCGTATTGATCGACGGCCTGTGTCAGAGCGGTCTGTTCGCGGCGTCGCCGCATCAACAAACCGGGATGAAACCGTTGAAGCGCGGACAGGGTGAGGTTGGGTGCAAGCCGCTCCTGGAGGAGAAGGCCTTTTCCCTTCCGGTCCTCGGTCAAGTAACCGATCCCGGCGTCGATCGCCGCCCGCGCCGAATGAATGTTGATCGACTTGCCTTCGAGCTCGACCTCGCCAGTTGCCGGTCTCAACCCCATGATGCCTTCGAATAGCTCCGTCCGGCCCGCCCCGATCATTCCGGCGAAGCCGAGGATCTCGGACTTGCGAACGTCAAAGGTGATATCCTTTGCAAAACCCGGAACTGACAGGTTCCGGACTGAAAGCATCCTTTCACCCGCGGCCGCGGGTGACTTTTCCGGATAGAGCGCCGCGAGGTCGCGTCCGACCATAAGACGCGCCATGTCCAACTGACTGAGACTGTGGCCCGGGTGCGTGCCGACCAGTTTGCCGTCGCGCAGCACCGTTACCTTGTCGGCAATTCGCTGCACCTCGTCGAGACGGTGGCTGATATAGAGGACAGCAATCTTCTGCGCCTTGAGTTGCAGGATAATCGAGAGCAATCGCTCGACCTCGTCCCCCGTAAGGACGGCTGTCGGTTCGTCGAAGATCACCAGCCTATGATCATCCAGCAGCGCCCGAGCGATCTGGACAAGCTGGCGGTCGGCAAGCGAGATGTTTCGCACCAGCGCATTGGGGGAAACCATGCTTCCGAGTTCAGCCAGCTTCTCAGCGGCGAGACGGCGCATCGTCCGGTCGTCAACGACTCCGTTGCGCATCAATTCGCGGCCGAGGAACAGGTTTTCCGCGACAGTCAGGGCATCGGCAAGCAGAATTTCCTGGTGGACCAGAACAATACCAGCCTGCTGGGCCTGCTCAGGCCCGACAAAACGGACCACCCCCTTGTCCATGCTCAGCGAACCTGCTGTAGGTTCGGCGTAGCCGGACAGAAGCCGCATGAAAGTCGATTTGCCGGCACCGTTCTCGCCGATGATCGCGTGAATCTCGCCGGGATGGATGTCGAGTGTCACATCCGAAAGAACCGTGACCGGGCCATATTCCTTGGAAAGGTTTTCGGCACGCAACACCGGCTGACGTGCGAGGTCATCGGCCTGAACCACGGGCGCTCTTCCATCTCTGTGAATGCTGACAACGCTCGACATCGCAGATTCCTCAATCGAAAGCTGGGAGCAGCCTGTCCCGTGAATGCTCAAGGTGGACGCGCATCGCCTTCTCGGCGGCGGAGGCGTCGCCTGCGGCGAATGCCGTCAGTAACGCTTCGTGTTCGTCGAGAGCCTCCTCGGTCACCCGTGAGTGGAACATCAGACGGAAGATATGGAAATGCGTGTGCTGGTGATTGAGCGTCTCGCGGATGAGCTCGTTGCCCGCATATTCGAGGATACGGTCGTGGAACATTGCGTCCTGGCGCGCGAATGTCGAATAGCGAAGGCGCTCATCGGTGCCATCACGTCGCCCCATCACTCCGGCTGCTTCGCGAAGCGTTGCAAGCTTTTCATCGTCCATCGCGAGGGCCGCTCTGGCTGCGCTGTCCGGCTCAAGCAGGAGACGAAGCTGATAAAGCTCGTCGAAGCGGCGTCGCGCGATCTGGGGAGCCGCGCTGTAACCGATTAGGTGGGTCTTGACTACCAGTCCCTCCCCTTCCAGCCGCCCAAGCGCTTCGCGGATGGGAGTCTGCGAAACATTCAGCTCGCGCACCAGATTATCGACATTGATCCTTGCGCCTGGGGGAATCTTCAAAGCCATCAATTGGGCGAAGATGGCCTCATAGACGCTTCCCGCAAGACTATTGGCCCTCGGGATGAACGCGCCCGTGTCCGGCGCATCGTTAAGGATCGTGGGTGTTCTATTCTGCATCATCTATTGCCTCTTGACAGAACCAATCGCTAACACGATGCTCGCCGATATTCAATACTATATCCTATAGGATTTTATTTGGAGCTGTCGTGAGAGTAAAGAGGGAGATAGCGGCGGACCTGGTGCGGAACCTTCTCGAGGAAAAAGGGACCCCTCGTTCATACGCTTTGCAGCAAACCGACGTTCTCGTCGAAGCAGAGTTGAGAGGTCATCCATCGCATGGCCTTCAAAGGCTGCCGAGGATTCTTCAGAGAATTGGCAATGGTCTCATCGATCCACGCACCCAAGGGAAATCACACTGGCGAACGCCGTCATTCCTGAAGATCGACGGGCTGCGCGGACTGGGGCCAGTGGTCGCGCTCCAGGCATGCAACATGCTCTCTGAACGCGCTTCTTCGACAGGCGTGGCCCTTGCTGGCATCAGGAACTCAAACCACCTGGGGATGCTCGCCTATTACGTAGAGCACCTCGCGAAAGAAGGCCTCATCGGGATCGCGCTATCTTCGAGCGAGGCACTCGTCCACCCATATGGCGGAACAACGCCCCTCCTCGGTACCAATCCCCTTGCGATTGCCGTGCCGACTGCGGACCGACCGCTGGTCGTCGATCTCGCGACCTCTGTGGTTTCAATGGGGAAGATCCATCACCATGCGGCAAACGGATGCGCGATCCCGGAGGGTTGGGCACGCGACAGCGACGGAGAAATGACGACCGACGCCGCCGCTGCAATGAACGGGTCGATCGCTCCGTTCGGCGACGCCAAGGGATACGCTCTTGGTATGGCACTTGAATTGCTGGTGGCCTCGATTGCGGACTCATCGACTGCGCCTGACGTCCGGGGAACGCTGGATGCCGATGCCATCTGCAACAAGGGGGACGTGTTGATTGCCATCGACGCCGGCAAGCAGCCCGACCTCCTCGCTTGCTTCAGTACCTACCTCGATCGCATCCGGAAATCGCGTCCAGCCGAGCCCACACGACCAGTAACGGTCCCTGGCGACGGCACCTGGTCGCGCCGCCAGCAGGCGCTCTGCGACGGAATCGAGATTCCTGGAAGGCTTTGGGACGAACTTAACGCCCTTTCCCGCTCAAACGAAGCACTTGTTAAAGGACATGCACAATGACCCTTTTCGCCGCCATTCGGCTTCCCCAGGAAATTCTCTTCGGCAAGGGACAACGTCATGCCCTCCCGCACATTGCCACGAGGCTGGGCAAGCGTGCGTTGCTATGCACTGACGAGCGGTTCGCTGCTACGCCCGTCTTCGCGGATATCGTGAAGGCGCTCGAGGCCGCCTCGATCGCAGTACTGATCCACGATGGTGTCCAGCCGGACGTTCCCATCGAGACAGTTTCCGTCTGCGTGGAGGAAGCACGAACCTTTCACCCGGACATGGTGATTGGCATTGGTGGAGGGAGCTGCCTGGACATGGCAAAGTGTGCCGCCTTGCTCCTTAGCCATGGCGGGCAGTTGAAGGACTACTACGGCGAGTACAAGGTGCCCGGCCCGACGCTTCCGATCATCGCTGTGCCGACGACGGCGGGGACGGGGTCCGAAGTCACGCCCGTCGCTGTCATTTCCGATTCCGAACGCACGCTCAAGGTCGGGATATCCAGTCCCTATCTGATCGCCACAACCGCCATCTGCGATCCCGAACTTACGATGACCTGCCCGCCCGGACTGACGGCGGTTGCGGGGGCCGACGCCCTCACCCACGCAATCGAGGCCTTCACCGCGGCGCGACGCGGTACCGATCCGCTGCTTGCTCAGAACCATGTATTCATCGGAAAGAGCGCTCTTACCGATCATTTCGCGTTGCTGGCGATCAAGCTTCTCGGCCGCAGCCTGGAGAGGGCCTGCAAGAATGGCTCCGATGAAGACGCACGGGCCGATGTCATGATGGGTGCGTTGGCGGCCGGATGTGCCTTTGGGACTGCAGGGACCGCTGCAGCTCACGCAATCCAATATCCGGCCGGAGCGCTGACCCACACAGCACACGGTCTCGGTGTCGCTACCATGATGCCTTATGTGATGAATTACAACAGATCCGTGTCTGCTGCCGAGATGGCCGAAATCGGCACCGCACTCGGCCTCGACAACGCGAACGGTAGCGAGGAAGAACTTGCACTGGCCGCCATCGAAGAGATCCGCAGACTGTTTGCAACAATAGGCATTACACGGACGCTCGCGGATCTGGGCCTTGCCGCCGACAAGCTGGACTGGACCGCTGAACAGGCCTTCGGCATCGACAGGCTCATCAAAAACAATCCGCGGTCTTTTGACCTCGACGCCATGAAGCGTCTCGTCAGAGCGGCCTACGAAGGCGATCTCGCCGCATCCGCCATCTAAGAGAATCGGGGAAGCATCATGACCATTGCCCACCACATACCTCAAGTCGACCACCACCTGCCGGATCTCACGGCGACCGCACGCGGCCTCTACATCGATGGAGCCTGGCAGCCATCTCGGTCCGGTCGGACAATCGACGTCGTGAACCCTTCGACGGGCGAGGTTCTCGCCACCGTGCCGGATGCCACGATCGAGGATGCCCGCGCCAGTGTCGAAGCTGCATCCGCTGCAGCGCCGGGATGGCGGGCTACGCCGCCACGCAAGCGCTCCGAGATCCTGCGCCGGTGCTTCGAGCTTATGATCGAGCGCTCCGAGATGCTGGCGACACTTATCTCGCTGGAAAATGGCAAAGCGTTGCGCGACGCGCGTGGTGAGGTCGCCTACGCAGCCGAGTTCTTCCGCTGGAATGCGGAAGAAGCTGTCCGCATTACGGGCGAGTTCGGCATAGCGCCATCAGGCACCAATCGCATCATCGTCGACTACCAGCCGATAGGCATCTGCCTGCTGATCACGCCGTGGAATTTTCCGGCGGCGATGGCTACCCGGAAGATCGCGCCTGCGCTTGCTGCTGGTTGCACCGTGATACTCAAGCCCGCCAGCGAAACACCGCTGACTGCTTACGCATTGGCTGCCATCTATGAGGAGGCCGGGGTGCCGAACGGTGTCGTAAACGTACTGACGACGACCAGCCCCGGACCATTAACGGCAGAGGTTCTCGCGGATCCACGTGTCAGAAAGCTCTCTTTTACAGGATCGACTGGTGTCGGTCGCGGCCTCTTGGCGGAGGCTGCGAAGAATGTCATCTCCTGCTCCATGGAGTTGGGCGGCAACGCACCCTTCGTGGTGTTCGACGACGCAGACCTGGAAGCGGCCCTTGACGGTGCGATGATCGCCAAGATGCGAAACGCCGGCGAAGCCTGCACCGCGGCCAACCGCTTCTACGTCCAGTCGGGGATATACGATGCATTTGCCGAAGGCCTCACGAGGCGCATGGGCGCGCTCATTATGGGGTCGGGAGTTTCCGGGGACACCGAATGCGGTCCAATGATCACCCGCAAGGCGGTCGACAAGATCGCACGCCTCGTGGCCGATGCAAAGGTCCGAGGAGCCCGTGCGCTCTGTGGCGGCGACGTCCCGGCAGGTGACGGCTATTTCTATCCTCCGACTGTTCTGGCGGATGTGCCATTTGAGTCAGAGATGGCCTCAGAGGAAATCTTTGGGCCGGTCGCGCCGCTCTATCGCTTCGAAACCGAGGAAGAAGCCGTCCGGAGAGCCAATGACACGGAATACGGCCTGGCTGCCTACGTCTACACGCGCGACCTTGCACGCGGGCTGCGGGTCTCCAACGGCATCGAGGCTGGGATGATTGCCTTAAACCGTGGTCTTGTATCCGATCCTGCAGCCCCGTTTGGCGGTGTGAAGCAAAGCGGCCTTGGCCGCGAGGGTGGTCAGCATCATGGCATTGCCGAATTCATGGAAGCGAAATATATCGCAACAAGTTTCTGAGCTGGGGAGCAATCGTGGAAACGGACCCATTTCGCATACGTGATCATGTTGCGCACTTCGACAGCATTGTCAGCGAGATCGTGAAAGCGAGTGAAAGAACTCGCGAAACTCTATCAATGACTGGGAACGTCGTCTATGGCGACGGTCCCTCCGAAAGCTTGGATATCTTCTATCCGGAAGGGACACGAAAGAACCTTCCGGTCCACATGTTCATCCATGGGGGCTATTGGCGGATGTTTTCCAAGCGCGACTATTCCTGTGTTGCAAACACCGTCACCCAGGCAGGCGCGATCGCTGTCATCGTCGACTATGCATTAATGCCTGCCCACAGGATGGAGGTCCTTGTCGACCAAGTCGTACGCGCCAAACGATGGGTGATTGACCGCATCGCAGAGTATGGAGGCGACCCCTCGACACTAACGGTGAGCGGGCATTCGGCAGGCGCACACCTGGCAAGCTTCCTATTTCATGGGAGTACCATCCCCTCCCGCATCGAAGGTGCGTTCTTGCTCGGTGGTCTTTACGACCTCGCTCCGTTGCAGCGGTCGTTTCTTCAAAACGAGATTGCGCTATCGGATGAAGAGGTGGCGCGCTTCACACCTCTCTCTCACCACCACGACCCGCACTGCCGCGTTATCCTAGCGGTTGGCGCAAAAGAGACAGATCCTTTTCATGCGCAATCTAATGCGTTTCTGTCTACCTTGCGAGGGCAAGGGCTCCCGGCAGTCCGGAAGATCCTGGCAGCTCGGAACCACATGGACTCAGTTCGCGACCTCGGTGTCCCTGGCTCTGAGGCTGGAGATCTTCTCGCCCGATTAGTGACTGGCGAGCCGTGCCCCGCCTGAGGCTTCGATGCTTCGATGCTTCGATCCATGCTTGCAACGCGCGTGAACATCAAGGCCCCATCACTGTTGCCCGATGATGGCGCCGAATCGGGATTTGCCCGCTTGATCCTCGAAAAAGGAAGGAGCCATGAAAGCGACCAATACCGTTCTCGCGAGCCGCCCCAGCGGCACGCCGACGTGATTACCGACCGGGGCTCACCAATACGCTCATCCGTGCTGACAGCGTGGTACTGCGAGTGGAGAGCGAGTTCACCTGTCGAATGACTTGAGGCGCTCAGCTCCATCCAACATCGATCACCGCACGGATTCGCCACCTCTTCCAGGTACCCCATCCCGGCCATTGAGGATGCGTTTCCCGTTATGAAGTCCGATTTGACCGCGCTCAACAACAATGCCATCCTCCGTGGCCTAAGAACAGGAGAAGCGCTGAAACCCGCGTCGTCGCCTGTCGACGCACTGGCTTTGATTTCCTAGCATCGCAGAGAAACTGCTAAAGACGGAGAGGCTTGTATGCCGGGCTCGCAGCGTTCCGCTCTCGGATCCTTGGTGCTTATTGCCGCGGTGGTCGGTTTCAGCGTCGGCGCCTTTGCCTACACTGCCGGATGGCTTTCGCCCGGTCGCCTTTCTTCAACAGAACTTGTCAGCGCCCTGGCGCCTCCGGGCGGACCCGCGCTGGGACATCGGCGGAATCACGCAAAGGGCGTCTGCTTCACTGGCACCTTTGAATCGAATGGGACCGCTGTGGCGCTTTCGAAGGCAACGGTATTCACCGCAGGGCACTACCCCGTTCTCGGGCGCTTCAACTTGGCAACGCCTGATCCGAACGCCGCTGATCCGACGGTGCGGGTGCGGGGCGTCGGCGTGCAAATCTCAGCGCCTGACAACAGCGTCTGGCGCATGGCACTAATTGACCCACCCGTCTTCGCGGTCTCGACGCCTCAAGGATTCTACGACCTGCTCGAGGCCTCGAAGAGTAAGGATCCCGAAGCGATGAAAGGCTTCGTGGCAGCACATCCAGAATTCGCTGCGTTTGGCGAGTGGGCAACCAAGGCTCCCTGGACAGCCAGCTACGCGGAGGTGACTTTTAACAGTCTCAATGCATTCATTTTCACGGATGCCGCGGGTACAAAGAACGCAGTGCGTTGGTCATTGCGCCCAGAAACGCAGGCCATGCCACTCTCCGGCGCGGAATTCGCGAAACTCGGCCCCAATCATCTCGAAGAAGACATTACTGAGCGCGTTGCCAAATCGCCGCAGCGCTGGACACTCGTGCTGACAGTTGCCGACCCCTCAGATCCAACATCGGATCCGACGAGGGCCTGGCCGCCCGAGCGGCGTACTGTCGAAGCTGGAACGCTCGTGGTGCAGAACATCGAGCCGGAGGTCGATGGTCCCTGCCGGGATATCAATTTTGACCCGACCATTTTGCCTGACGGTATCAAGGTTGGCGATGATCCGTTCCCGGCAGCCCGATCGGCAGCTTATGCCAGATCCTATGATCTGCGTACCAGTGAGGCGAACCACTATCCTCGAACAGCAGCGAGCGCAAAGCCATGACGGACATAAAAACACGCTTCTCCGCCGTTCAGCGTTTGTTGCATTGGCTGATGGCGATCGGAATTCTGGCCATGCTATTCATCGGCGTCGGAATGGTCTCGACCATCGGACGGCAGTACGTACCGCTGGTGACAACCCACAAGACGCTGGGAATCGCCATTCTCGTTCTCGCCTTGGTTCGTCTTTTGGTGCGCTTCGTATCAGGCGCACCAGCACTGCCCGCAGACCTTCCCGAGCCGATGAGACTCGCTGCGCATCTTTCCCATGTTGGCTTGTACGCGCTGATGATCGGCATGCCCCTGATCGGCTGGGCCATGATGTCCGCAGCCGCCTATCCCATCGTGCTTTTTGGTGGGTTCCGCCTTCCGCCGATCCTACCGCAGAGCGCGAGCCTCCATACAATGCTGTGGAGCGCGCATTTCTATCTCGCCTTCGCGTTCTTTGCCCTCGTGATGGTGCATCTGGCGGCAGCGCTCTTCCATGGTTTAGTTCGACGCGATGGGGTCCTGCAAACGATGCTGTCTGGCAAGTAAGCTCGCTCCATCGACGAGGTCGCCCTGCAAAAGGACTTCGTTCGTGAGGCCCGAAGGCCATTTTTCCGCCGGACCTGTCCGTGCATAGCCAAGCCCAGCTCAATGCTATCGCCAGGCAGCTCAACGAACGCCCAAGAAAGACCTTGCTTTATCAGACGCCCGCGGAAAAATTTGCAGAATGTGTTGCGGCGATCAATTGAACCCACTGCCCAAAGCAGCCGTTCCGAGAACGAAACACGTCGCCGAGCGCACGATTCGCGAGCGTTGGGAGCGCCCACATTTATCTTGATGATCGGGTTTGCTGAGCCTCCGCGATCCTCTAGGTTATCGTGCCCTCAAGGCGGGTGTCACGATTTAGCCGACGCCCTCGGACGGCGACCCGAAGCCGTTGCGTCTGTCAGAATTGAATCTCGATGAGCTCGGGAGGCTCCTTGTTGAAATCGGAATATCGAATCCACCGCGGCGTTGCTTTGAACATCTCGGCCCCTCTCTCGATGAACTCCCTTTCCGCCGGGACGCTGTTGAGATGGGCTTCCTGGTATTGTTCGATATCTGCGGCAGGAACCCTTGTGGCCTCACCCTCGTATTGAACCGTGATGTTGTCGTCCCATCCGACAACGAACGCGACGCCGGGACGCTCCGCGAGATTGTTGAACTTCCGGGTGTCCTTGAAAGTGTCGAACACGATCTCAAGATTGTCCCGCACCGAGAAGTCGACCGTAGCCGCCTCCGGCGTTCCATTGCCGTGGCATGTCGCAATGACCGCCAAAGTGTGCTTCCTCAGGAATTCAAGGATCATGCGTTTCGTATGATCTTCGTCCATTGCCTCATCCCTCAGTGAGTATTCACGATTTTTGTGCAGTCTCATTCGACAGCCCGCCGGCTTCACCGGAGTTTGGCCGCCAGCGCCGCGAACTTGCGAGATATGCGTTCACCGCCCGATCCAGCCATTGATGCGTCCGTTCAAATCTCATGCCTTCCAGGACGATTAACACATTGCTCGCCCTCGTTCGATGGTCGTCGAGACCGTGACCTGGACCTCGAGCGGACTGATTGTGGTTTTGTTCCGCTTCGTGCGCGCCTCAGCAGTTCAGACTGCATGCAAGCGAGGAAGTGGTTGCCGAGGTGCTCTCCCACGTCATCTGCCGGCAGGGTCCTGCGCCGAACATCATGAAGGTCAAGGTTCTAAAAGAACGCAAGATCGCCGACAGGACGTTGCTTCACTTGCACGGGAATGATCGCTCTTGCCGCAAAGCAGACACATCGCCCTGCCCTTGCGCCCAAAATAATCATGGGCGCAGATGGGAACGGATGCGAAACGCGGCCCATCCGCGCCCGAAAGAAAGCGCTTTGTTTTCAATGTTCGTGGCGCAACAGGGCGGCCGGCAACTGGCGCTTCCTACTGCCGCTCTCCGAACGATATCGGATAGGTGTGGTTGCGAAACGTCAGCATGGGGTCAGCCGGTTCGATACCAGGGTGACTGGTACCCGGGAGGAAAAGCGTTTGCTTGTCGGCGACGGCCTTATCGCGCGGTAAGCCATCGAAGTTGAATGTGCCAAGCCTTACGAGGTTGCGGCTCTCCGGCCATGCAATAGACGGGTCTTCGATCTTGTCGCCATCTTCGGCCACCTGCGCATACCAATCGAATACGACCGGCTTCTTGGAAATCCTCGACACGATTTCCTCTTGGAGATAGTTCGGTCCCATCCTGTTGAGTTCCTCGGAATTCAAGTAATGCTCTCCGGCTTTCGGCACAAAGCGATAGCGCACAAACGCCGACTTTCCGTCACCATTGGTAAATTTGAATGAGTTGATCCCAAAGAAGGTCGCAGTTGCGTAGGATGCGGGGGACGTGAGTGTCTCGACAAAATGCTTAGAGATTGGATGGCTATCGAGGAACTTTTCCAACGGCGTCGGATGTTCCACGCCCGGACCGCTCGCGGCTACCAAACGTAGAAAGTTGGCGAATTCGTCACTCGTCGCGACGACGAATCCGTTGTGTTGATCGGTGGCGAAATCAAACTCAGTCCCGTCCTTGGCCTTGATTTTGATCGCTAGGCCGGTTGGTGCCGCGCCATTCGCCGTATCTGGAATGTCGGGCACGCCGGCAAAAAGGGAGAAACGCGCAACGACGGGGAGTTTTCCTTCGGAGAACACCGAAGCTTTCGTGAGTTTACTCGCGTCCCTGGTCGGCGTGAATGTACCAACGACCATCACGCCCTTGGTGTGCACCGCCCGTTCGTGGTGCGCACCAAATGTCCCGTGGAGTGTGTTTATGAGGTCCTGCGGCGTTTCTTTCTGCCCGTCCGCCCAGGCGGCCGACGTTATCACGGCGGCCCAAAAGACTGATGCCGCCAGGCAACGTTTGATCCGGAAATTGGCGGAAGTGAGGTTCGACATGCGATTGCTCCTTTTCGCTATATTCACCACGCAATTTTGCCCGAGACGCCACAATCCGGATTTTCCGCAACTGTCATTCTTTTCCAAATCGGGCCATCAAATTGAACATTCAGGTGCAGTACGGAATGGCCGGATAGTGCAAGCAGCGGCGCCACCGTCCAATACCTGCGAACCTGAGTGAACTATCCTGCAACGGCAAAAGAAGCTGGGAGGCATCCGTGAAAGAGTTCGCTGCATCACTTGAAACCGCAACGCCCCGCGAAGGCGTCGATCTGGCCGCCAGGCTTGCATGGGAAATGGTGAGGAAGGTCCAGCCTTCGAAGAGCATACGGGACCGGCTGGTGGTGATCTACGAGGACGATGCCGAAACCATTTTAATGGCCTGCCAAATCATTGCGATGAACTTTCAAGCCATCGCTGCGGCGAACAACTATTGGCACGATCGACCCATTGCATAGAGCGGAGAGGAGGCAAACAAAGAGCAAATTGAATCCGTACGAAAGTGCAAAAGAGCGACCGGTAGTGATAGTCAGTGGACACCACGCGGGTCGGTCCCGACTTTTCGGATGAAATCGCCGACGAAGTCGGAAACTTGCTCATAACCAAGGAGCGCGGCCACTTCTCCTGCTTCGTAGCCGCGGACCAACAGGCGCTTCGCACGCTCAATCCTGAGGTCGTCCCTCCAGGCGTGAACGGAGCCGCCGACGGTTTCCTCGAAGGCGGACACAAATTCTAGTGGCGACATGCCGCACTCATCCGAAAGTTCCTCCAGCCTGAGGTCACCGTCCAGATGTTCTGAGAGCTTTTCCTGTGCTCTTGAGACCTCTCCGTCCGACAAGGTCTTGCGCCGCGTCGCTTTTTGTCGAAACGCACATCCGTGATGGCGCACAGCGTGGGCGGTTGCAGCAACTGTCAGATGGTCGACAAACAACTGATTGGCGAGACCAGGGGAACGGAACGCCGGAAGTATGGCACGGACCAGATTATGCATGACGGGGTCCTGCACGCCAACGCCCGGGTTGTGATTGAAAGCGTCGACCGACGAAATTCCTTCCTTATCGGTGATAGCCGTCAATGCTGTTCGGGGCACATAGAAGCTGATGTGGTTAAAAGCGCTTATACTATTGGCCACCGGAGACGAGCGCAGATCGTAAAAGCTCGTTGTCCCCACAGGCAGAAACGCGGTTTTCATTTGCTTGCCATCAAGGAACAGGTCGTGAGCGGGAACGTCGCGCAACTGCACGGTCATGAGGAACGCGTCCTCGACTGCGATCGGCTCGCTCAGGCCCGTGTTTGCCTTATCGCAACGGATTTCCGTGATGGCGATCCGGGCGTTCTTCAAGGTTTTGGCGACAAGGGATGGCGCGCGGGCGACTTTGAAAGTCTTTCTCAACCGCTCACCGTAAGCACCGGTCTCTTCCATATCGTTCTCCTAAGCGCGCCTGCGCCACGCACCGGGCGAGATGCCGACAATGCGGGAAAAGGTGCGGGTGAAATGACTTTGGTCTGCGAAACCGCAGGCGAGTGCGATGTCGGAAATCGGCAATCGAGTATCCCGAAGCAGGTGCTTTGCCCGATCGCAACGCCGCACCACCATCCAGTGATGCGCGGGCATTCCCGTAGATTGCTTGAAGGCGCGCGCGAAATGGCGGGGCGACAGTCCGCAGTGCGATGCAAGTTCCGCGAGGGAAATCTCTCCCGTAAGATTGGCGTCGATGATTTCCTTCGCGCGCCGTTCATTCTTCGCGGAGAGACCTCCAGCGACAGCCCGCGCAATCACGTGCAGACCGCCGTAACGGTGGGCGATATGATTGGCGACGGCAAGCGTCGTGTGATCGAGGAAGAGTTGGCTCGCATATTCGGGATTTGCAAAAGCGGGCATCAGGGTTGTGCTAAGGGCGGCGATGACCGGATCATCAGCGGGCTTATCGGACCGCATCTCCAGCTCTCCAAATCGCTTGCCATGTTCCTCCGCTATCATATCCATGGCGCTTTTCGGCAGGTAGTACATCATGCAATTCGAAGTTTCGCCGATGAAGGACGTTGGGTCTTCACGCAGATCGTAGAAGGATGTTTGGCCGCCGAAAAAGGGAAGCCTGCCGGTACCCTTGCCGTTGATCCAAAGCTCGTGCTCGATGCAGTCTTCGATCTGATACGCCACCAGATAGGCATCTTCGGGCGGGATCGATGACGTCAGGCTAGGTTTCCGACACTTAATGTGTGTGACCGCCACTTCCGATCGCTTCAGCGTCTTGGTCACGATGGCCGGAGCGTCGTCCAGGTGAAAGTGGTCTCCGAGACTTTGTCCATAAACTCCCTGACTGCGCATCTCAGTTTCCTCGCGGGCAGCTCTCGTAGTTCCATCGGTCGTTATTGGCGCTTTGCCAAGGAAATTCGATAGGCCTTCAGACGCGCGGCGAAGATTTCGTCGGGCGGATAGCCAACTCCGTGGGCCAACGTACCCGGATCGAAAATCGAGACATCGCAGGCATGATCACTATCGATCGCATCGATCGTGATCGTACCGAGGACAACTGTTTCACGTTCATCTTCTCCGGGCCAGCGAGCGGTAACATCCATGGTCGGATCGCCTGGTCGATCGAGCAACGCCAGAATGTCAAACTCTATCCCGCCGTTCCGGATGCGATCCTCAAGGTCATGGTGGAGAAAGTCCACAGCCTTCTCTTTCGCCTCTTCATCGGTCAGAACGATCTCTCCGATCCGTGGCACGATCTTGAATTTAATGAATCTCGTCTTGCCTGCTTCGTTGATAACGGGGAATGAGTGAACTCCCCAGTACGTGGTTCCCGCAAAGCTCGCCGGGAGCGAACGGGCCGCAATGTACTTCGCCTGGTTGAGTGTCTCGGGATTGGCGTCCGAAAAGGATTTGACTTTGGCGGGGTCCGGTTTGCCGTCCGGCCCGGGAATGCGGGCCTTAAGGAAGGCAAGCATCTGGTCGAGAGTGCGAGCGAAATGGACCGGTGCGCTTTCGACAAGGATGTCCGACGTCTCGCCGTCGGTCTCGATGCGAAAGCTGAACCCGCGCAACACCAACCTGTTCGTATCCGGCACATTCGGGTTGCCGCCACCCATCGAGAACCGCGCGAGTACACGGCCTGGTCTCGTGAAATTCACAGAACGTGTAATTTCCGCCGCGCGCCCGGAAGGCACGTAGCGGCCCCGTACGCACCGACCCTTTGCGAAACTCGCTCGAACCTTTGGAGGATTGCCCGCAACAGCCTTGAGGGCCGCCACAATCGACGCCGGCGTCGCGGCTCCCTCGGTCGGGACAAATTCGGTGTTTTCGATCACATCAGACATCGCCTATACCTCCGGCGAACCGCGTTGGTGTTCGTTGAGTTTAGTAGCGGCATCTCGGGTGTCGTGAACTGGGCGGCGATGTTTTGTCTAAAAAGGACAAAATCGTCTGCGCTTCATGATCAATCAACGGCTTCCCGGAGCAGGTTCTCGGCAGCCTTCAGAAGGCCGGGAATCGGTGTGAAGCTCGTGTGGAGCAAATGGATGCGGCCGCCGACTGTCGCTACACCGATCATCTGCTCGCCCTCGATGCCGACAAAAACCGATGGTCCCCAAAGGGCTTCGACACGGACAGCGCCGTACGCGTCAGACAAGGGCGCTTCCCCAAGGTTCGAGAGCATCATTTCGCAAGCACAAGCCTGCAACTCGATGGCGGCGAGCTCCTCGACCGAGGGCGAAGCGTCGAAGATACGCTGAAACGCACCGAAGGACTCGACAATTGCCTCTCGAGTCTTCATCGGCATCAGGTCTTGGCGGATATCCCTGGCCAGATCCCAGAGCCCGGTCGCGATGCCCGGCGCGTATCCGCCGATCGGGAAGACGATGGAGACAACACAGTCGTCTGTGATACCGAGCGTCGGCCTGAGATTGACCGGGGATACGGCGCGGATTGTCGCGTCGAACCATGCTTTTGAAAGCCGCCGACCTGCCAGAATGATGGCCGACAGGAGCGCGCCATGGACGGTCGTCGCATGACGCCGCACARCCACCCTAAGCTGCGCTGAGAATTCTTGCGACAGTTGCAGGCTCGAAATGACGGGCCAGCCCTTTGACCTATCAAGCATTCGCGCCGGGATCGCCGTTGCGGACTGGGCTGCCCCGACGGAATTAACGTCCCATTCAGAGGCGATGCTCTCTTGCGCGAGGGCCAGCCCGAGCTGTCCGCGGTGACCGCCACTCATCACCTCTAGCATGTCTCGCAATACAAATGCGATCGACATGCCGTCAGCTACTGCGTGATGCGCAGTGACGACCAGTGTCGCATAGCGAGGTGAGTGAAACAAAACTGCGCGAACGAGCGGCGCATCGGTTTGTTCGAACGGCTTCATCAGTTCATCCGACACCACTGTCTTCCACGCATGTGGCGGCTCGGACCTGATGACTTCTAGCGGGATCGGGCGACCACTGCCCATGTAAAAACTTGGAACGCCGAACTCATTCCTTGCGATCTTCGAACGCAGGAGTGGGTGCCGCAACCGGGTAGCCTCGAGAGCGCTCTTCCAGGATTCAATTGTCGTTTCACCCGACACCTGCAGCGTCATGCAGAAGTGTTTGGGACTATTTTGGTCGCTAAGCCAGAAGTATTGCTCCACAGCGCCTAAGGGACGAAGTGGAATGCTGGATTGTGGGGCGACTGATGGCTTTACCTGCTGTTCCATGACGAATTCCTTTGTTCGGACGGCCAGCAACGATTGCCGGGATACTCGGGCTCAGGCTGCCGCTTTGGAAAGCGCGCACTGCGACCACAAGGACGAGAGTGCGCCAACGAGGTGTTCGATGTCCGCATCGGTGTGAAGTGGTGTAGGCGTGATCCGGAGACGCTCGGTCCGACGGGGGACAGTCGGATAGTTGATTGGCTGCGCGTAAATGCCGAAATCCCGAACGAGAAGGTCGGATACCCACTTGCATTTGGCCGCGTCGCCAATGACGATCGGGATAATGTGGCTGGGATTATCAATGTGAGGAATGGCGGCTCGATCGAGAAGCGCGCGCAATCGGGCGACCCGATCCTGATGCCGGACGCGCTCGAATGGACTCTTTTTAAGATGTCTTATCGAGGCTAATGCCCCGGCGGTAAGCGCCGGTGGCAACGCTGTCGTAAAAATGAAGCCAGAGGCGAACGAGCGAATGAAATCACAGAGCGCTGCCGACGCGGCGATGTAACCGCCCATGACCCCGTACGCCTTGGCCAGCGTTCCCTCGATAATCGTCAGACGGTCTGATAAACCCTGACTTTCGGCAATACCGCCGCCGGTGTGCCCGTACATTCCGACGGCATGGACCTCATCAAGGTAGGTCATCGCACCATAGTTCTCGGCGAGGTCGCAGATGTCACGGATGGGAGCAATGTCACCATCCATCGAATAGAGAGATTCAAAGGCAATCAGTTTTGGGGCGTGAGGATCGGCTGCACGGAGCTTGTCGTCCAGATCGCGGACGTCATTGTGCCGCCAGACAATGCGCTCACACCTCGAATGGCGGATGCCTTCAATCATCGAAGCATGATTAGCTGCGTCCGAGAAGACAATAAGATCGGGTATATGCGTGCCTAATGTCGTCAGAGTGGCCCAGTTCGACATATAGCCGGAACTGAATGTCAAAGCCGCCTCTTTGCCATGCAAGGCGGCAAGTTCGCTCTCAAGAAGGACATGAAGGTGATTGGTACCGGCGATATTGCGGGTGCCCCCGGCTCCAGCCCCATATGCATCCACGGCCTCCTTCATAGCGGAGACGACAGCAGGGTGCTGCCCCATGCCGAGATAGTCGTTGGAGCACCACACGATCACTTCACGTGATCCGTCCGGCGAATGAATCATAGCTCGGGGGAATGTGCCCTCGGTGCGCTCCAAATCGGCGAAAATCCGATACCTGCCCTCAGACCTAAGGTCTGACAACCGTTCATTGAAAAATGCCTCGTAGTCCATCTTTTTCTCCCGCGTTTCCGACTGAAGACGGGATCATCCTAAGCGATGAACTGGAAGGCCGCTGGAAGCGACGGGTCATCTATTGTTTGATTCGGACAGGAATAAGTTTAAGGGCGGATCGCTGTTCTCTCGGCCCTGACAACGCTCATATGGCGTTATTCCGCCGCCATAACCCTGGGCTCGTTCCGGTTAGCGCCACGAAAACTCGTGTGAAATGGCTCTGGTCAGCAAAGCCGCAAGCCAGGGCCACCTGGGTGAGGTTCAGTTCGTTGGCGGCGAGAAGCCGCTTCGCAGTCTCCACGCGTTGCTGCGTCAGCCACTGGTGCGGCGAAATACCGGTCGATTGTCGAAACGCCCGGGAAAAATGACGGGCCGACACCCCGCATTCGCTGGCGACTGCGGCGAGCGAGATATCCTCACCAAGTCTAGACACGATCATTTCCTTAGCCCGCTTCTCCTGCCAAGGTGCAAGCCCGCCGCGCGCGCCTTCCCGCCTAAGCCTCATGCCGCCATAGCGAGCGGCCACGTGGATTCCGATCGCAAGCATCACATGGTCCATAAAGAGCACGCTCGCTTCTTCGGGGCGCCCAAAGAACGGCAACAATCCGGCTGACATATTCCGCATAACAGGATCATCGGTGGCCAATGCCGGCTTGTATTGCAGCTCATCGATAGGAGAAGCACCTGCTTCCTCTGAGATGGCGCTTAGGGCAGCACGCGAGAAATAGTAGTGAACAGTGTGGAAGCCGTGATTCAGGAGAAATGTCGGCTGTCGCTTGAGGTCATAAATGATGGTCTGCCCTTGACCTATTGCCGAGGCCGGAGCGGGACGACCACTCTCCCAGTAAAGATAGGATGGACAGTCGACAAGATAGTGCCCGACCATGAACGCATCTTCCTCCTTTGGAGGAGTGGAGAGTTCAAAGCTCGGACTATCATATCGGAGTTCGGTTGCGGCGATCGTCGATTTTCGAAGCGCTCTGCTGACAAAGGACGTTGCCTGCGCGCCAAGCCTTTTGCCGAAGCCTTCCCCGTAGCCACCGCTATCGCGCATTTAGTCACCACGATCACTTCGAATGGATGCGCATAATATGACAGCCATTCGGCGATGCAATATGTCGTAAAAGAATGTGCCTATCGCAAACGCTCGGATCGCTCACTTTGCCAGGGTGCACGGCCGTCATTGGCCGACCAGTCAATCACGCGTGAGGTTGTGATCCATTTGCGGCATGAAGCCCCGTTTGCAAGGATTTTCATGCGTATGACCAACATATCCATCCCAAAACGACTTTGCTTGCCGTCATCCTTCCATTAATCGGCAATGGTGTCCATGAAGGGCCTCGGATCTAGTATTTCCAGCGAAGCGATCGCCTATATCCTGCTGATGCAGGCTAAGGAGTTTTTCCGGACAGAAGCGGGCCACAGACCGGTGGGAATCTCGCATCCCGCTCCGTCCGCCCGCGATCCCCGACCAAACGTCGAAGAACACGACCGTAAGGGCACAAACCTCGGTCCTAAGCGTCTTGGTCGATCCTAACCAGGTGGCCGGGGCTGACTTCGCGATACTGGCGTGTGGGTGGGACGTAGTCGAGGGGACGAACCGGGCTTTTCAGCTCGTCAGCCGCGAGGTTTCGCCGGATACCGCGGCGGGCGGGATCGGGGACCGGCACTGCAGCTATTAGTTTCTTCGTATAGCTGTGCTGCGGATTGCCGAAGACCGCCGGACGCGGCCCGATTTCCACGATCTCGCCAAGATACATGACTGCGACCCGGTGGCTGAGGCGCTCGACGACGGCCATGTCGTGCGAGATGAACAGATAGGCCAGGTCGAGGCTCTTCTGCAGGTCCATCAGGAGATTGCAGACCTGCGCCTTGATCGAGACATCGAGCGCCGAAACGCTCTCGTCCGCCACGATGACCTTGGGATCAAGTGACAGTGCACGGGCAATGCAGATGCGCTGGCGTTGGCCGCCGGAGAATTCGTGCGGATAGCGGCTCATCATCTCCGCCTTCAGCCCGACCCGTTCCATGAGGTCGGCTGCCTTGTCGCGTGCCTGAGCGCGCGTTCCAAGGCCGTGTTCGCTGAAGGGTTCGGCGATCAAGGTGCCGACGCTCATGCGCGGGTTAAGGCTGGCAAAGGGATCCTGAAAGATCATCTGGATGTTGCGGCGCATGGTACGCAGGCTGGCGCCGTCGAGTTTCAGCACGTCCTTTCCCTCGAAGCGGACGCTGCCGGCCCGCGCATCGAGAAGGCGCATGATCGAGCGGCCGGTCGTGGACTTGCCGCAGCCGGATTCACCGACGAGCGAGAGTGTTTCGCCCTGGTGAAGGTCGAAGGAAACGTTCTCGACCGCGTGTATCGCACCGGTTTTGCGCCCGAGCAGGCCGCCGCGAATGTCGAAGCGGGTGACGAGCCCTTTGACTTCGAGGATCGGCTTCCTGTTATCGTCAACGGTTCGGCAAGCCTCTGCGGCCTCTTTCAGCTGGCCGGTCGCAGCGTCGACTACCGGGAATGGAAGCGGGCTTGCACGATCCGTCATCGAACCCAGACGCGGCACCGCTGAAAGCAGGGCGCGGGTATAGGGATGCCGACCGCGGTGGAAAACTTCTTCCGTCTTTCCTGTTTCAACGGCTTCGCCACGATACATGACGACGGTGCGGTCCGAAATCTCTGCTACCACGCCCATATCGTGGGTGATGAAAAGGACGGACATACCCTCCTCTTCCTGCAGCGTCTTTATGAGATCGAGGATCTGGCCCTGGATGGTGACATCGAGCGCGGTCGTCGGCTCGTCGGCAATCAACAACTTCGGACGCAGGGCCAGCGCCATGGCAATCATCACCCGCTGGCGCATGCCGCCGGAAAACTGGTGGGGATATTCGTCGAAGCGGGAGGCCGCATTCGGAATGCGGACCTTTTCGAGCAGACGGATCGTCTCAGCCCTGGCTTCCGCCGCCGAAAGATTGCCATGGCAGGTCAGTGCTTCGGAGATCTGCCGCCCGATGGTGAAGATCGGATTGAGCGAGGTCATCGGCTCCTGAAAGATCATCGCGACGTCCTTGCCGCGGACACCGCGCATCTCCTTGTCGGAGAGCGAAAGGAGATCCCTCCCATTGAGCAGGATGCGGCCTTCGACCCGACTGCTGCCTTTCGCAAGCAGCCGCATGATCGAGAGCGACGTAACGCTCTTGCCTGAGCCGCTTTCGCCGACGATGGCGACGGTCTCGCCTGGCATCACGTCGAAGGAGACGTCGCGCACGACCGGCCGCCAGGCGCCATCCACCCTGAACGACGTCGTCAGGCCGGAGACCGACAGGACGGGTGCCAGGCCTGCGGCGGGCTTGACGGCGGCTGCGGTTGTCATGGGCTCACCTTCCATTTGCATCAGGTCGCGGGTTTGAGCGGCGTGGCGAACGAGGCGGACGGTCTTCCGGCCGCCACGCGTTCCGCCTCCAGCCCTGCGATCCGCTCGTCGATTGCGCGCCGGTCGATCATGCCGCTCGGATTGTCCCGGGTCGGCATGGTCTCGGCGACATGCAGGTAGCGCTCCTGGGCAACGGCATAGAGCCGGTTGAGTTCGCCCAAGGGATCGGCGTGGTCGTCGACACGCAGATTGAGCCAGGCAAAATCCTGATCGCGATAGATGATGAGCGCTGTCGACTGCTTGCCGCGCTTGTCGCCGCCGGCGTCCTCGCCGGCCTGCATGGCTTCGAGCAGCTGTTCGGCCAGGGGTCTGCCCGCTGTCTTCTTGAAGGTGGAGAGCGTTTCGGCGATCACCTGCGGCCCCGCCAGCATGTTGCCGGCGACCGAGACGTTGTCGTCGACCAGATGGCCGGCCCAGTCGATGCACTTGGCGCCGGTGAAGGCCGCGTTGCGGCCCTTGGCATCGACGAGATGCAGCTGGCGCTGGTCCCGCCCCTCGTCGCGCCCAGTCAGAGCTGGAATGATCTCCTCCGGCGACTTGCCGGCGGCGAGCATGGCGAGGCCATCGGTGCCGTAGAGCGGGCTCACGAAGGCTTGCGTCGCGACCGCACCGACACGGCCGCGAATGTGCGGCACGACGCCGCCGACGGCGAAGAAGCGGGTGGCGACCGCGATCGCCAGATGGCCGGTTTCCGCTTCGCGGGCAACGATGGACCAGGTCATGGCGATTATCTCCCGACCGCGTAGGCCTGCATCAGGCGCGGCGTGGCGGCCGCGCGCAACAGTCCGTCGGCATCGCGCCGCGCCGCTGTCAGGCGCCCGACGGTCCATGGATCGGCAACCGTGAGCTGATGGCCCTTCTGGCGCAGCGCCTCGAGCGCTGCCGCGGGAAAGTTGGCTTCGGCCGTCAGGTCGCCCGGCGCCCGGGTGCGCGGATAGAAGGAGCCCGGGAAATGCGCGGTGTGGAAGAGCGGCTGGTCGATCGCTTCCTGCAGGTTCATGCCATGATGGACATAGCGCAGGAAGAAAGCGAGCTGCCACTGGTCCTGCTGGTCGCCGCCCGGCGTACCGAAGGCGAGTGTCGGCCGGCCTTCATGGAGGGCGATGGAAGGCGTTAGCGTCGTGCGTGGACGCTTGCCCGGGGCGAGCGACGACGGCAGACCCGGTTTCAGCCAGAACATCTGAGCGCGCGAATTGAGGCAGAAGCCGAGGCCGGGAACGATCGGCGAGGATTGCAGCCATCCGCCGGAAGGCGTCACCGACACCATGTTGCCTTCGCTGTCGATGACGTCGATATGCACGGTGTCGCCGCGCTTCTCGCTCAGATGCGCCATGGTCGGCTCGTAGACAGCACCCGTCTTGGCGCCTTCAAGCAGCGCCATGGTGGCATCGTACTGTGCCTCGAAGCCGGAAAGACGGCCGGGGCGCAGATCGAAGGAGGCTTCGTTCGTTATCAGCTTGCAGCGCTCGGCGGCATAGGCGTCCGACAGAAGCTCATCAAGCGGTACGTCGGTGAAATCAGGATCGCCATAATAGACCTCGCGGTCGGCATAGGCGAGCTTCATCGCCTCGACGACGGTGTGTACGAAATCTGGACCGGCCGGATCCATGGAGGCAAGATCGAAACCCTTCAGCAGCGACAGCGATTGCAGGAGTACTGGCCCCTGTCCCCACGGACCGGTCTTTGCGACCGTCCAGCCGTGATAGTCATAGGTGACGGGCGCCTCGACGGTCGCCTGCCAGTTCACCATGTCGTCCGCGCTCAGCACGCCCTTGTGGTGGCTGCCGCTCGCATCCATCACTTCCGCCTTGCGCAGGTAAGTGTCGATCGCCTCGGCGACGAAACCGCGATAGAAGGCGTCGCGCGCGGCTTCGATCTGCGCCTCGCGGCCGGACTTGCTCTCGGATTCCGAGACGATGCGCTTCCAGGTCTTAGCAAGCACGGGGTTCTTGAAGTTGGACCAGGGTGCCGGCGCAGAGCCGCCGGGCAACCAGGTTTCGAACGAGGTCGGCCATTCCTTTGCAAAGAAGTCGGCAAGGCCGGCGATGGTGGCCGAGACGCGCGGCAGCACGGGATGGCCGTTCTCAGCATAATAGATCGCCGGTTCGAGAACATCGCGGACGCTCAAGCGACCGTAGTCGCGCAGCATCAGCATCCAGCCATCGAAGGAGCCCGGAATGACGGTCGCGAGCAGACCGTCGCCGGGGATCATCTTCAGTCCCTCGTTCGTATAGTGCTCGATCGTGGCTCCGGCCGGCGCCGGCGCCTGGGCGCAGATGACCTCGACCTTGTCCTTCTTCTTCGAATAGATGATCGCCGGCAGGTCGCCGCCAGGGCCGACCAGATGCGGCTCGACGATCTGGAGTACGAAACCGGTCGCGACCGCCGCGTCGAAGGCGTTGCCGCCCTTTTCCAGGATGCTCATGCCGACGGCCGAGGCGATCCAGTGCGTCGAGGTGACGACGCCGAAGGTGCCGAGAATTTCGGGGCGGGTCGTGAACGTACTCATCTCAATTTCCTTTCGAAGAAATTACGTTTCCCGAGGGTCCAGCGCATCGCGCAGGCCGTCCCCGAGAAGATTGAAACCCATGACGACGAGAAAGATCGCCAGTCCCGGCCACAGCGCCATCCAGGGCGCCTGGTTGAGAAAGTTCTTGGCGACGTTGAGCATCGAACCCCAGCTCGGCGCAGGCGGCTGCTGGCCGAGACCGAGGAAGGACAGGCTTGCCTCGGCGATAATGGCGGTGGCGATCGTCAGCGTCGCCTGCACGAGGATAGGCGCAAAGACGTTCGGCAGGATGTAGCGTCTGATGATATTGAAGTGGCGAAGCCCGATGGCGCGCGCGCCTTCCACAAATTCCTCGGTCTTGACGGCGAGCGTCTGGCCACGCGTCAGCCGCACGAAGATCGGCATGGCCGAAAGCCCGATCGCGATCATCGCGTTGGAGAGGCTTGGCCCCAGGAAGGCGGCGAGCGCGATCGCCGTGATCAGGAACGGCATCGCCAGGAACGCCTCGATGATGCGCGAAATCACATGGTCGATCCAACCGCCGAAATAGCCGGCGATCAGGCCGAAGGGCACGCCGACGACAACCGCGATCGCCACCGAAAAGATGCCGGCCAGCAGCGATGCCCGGGCACCCCAGACCATGCGAGAAAGGATGTCGCGACCGAGATCGTCGGTGCCGAGAAGATGGGCAAGCGACGGCGCCTTGCGGATCGCCGACCAGCTCGTCGCCGCTGGGTCGGGTATCGGCAGCAGCGGCGCGGAGATCGCGACGACCGCAAAGAAGAGGACGATGACAAGGCCCGCAAGCGAGCCCTTGTTGGCCTTCATCTTGCGCCAGGCACGGTTTTGCGAACGCGGCTCGACTGCAGTGGCCGACTGCTCGATGGCGGTCATAGGGCGGTCCTCATGCGCGGGTTGAGCAGGACGTAAAGCACGTCGGCGACGAGATTCATCAGGATGAAGCCTGTCGCGGTACAGAGCACGATGCCCTGCACGACGGCATAGTCTCGGTTGAACACGGCATCGACGATCAGCTTGCCGAAGCCTGGAATGGTGAAGATCTGCTCGGTCAGAACAGCACCGGCAAGCAGCTCGCCGAAGAGAAGTGCGGTGACGGTGACGATGGGAAGCAGTGCGTTGCGGAAGGAATGCTGCAATACGACCGCCCCCTCCGACAGACCCTTGGCACGGGCGGTGCGGATATAGTCGGCGCTGAGCACGCTCAGCATCGAGGAGCGCGTATGGCGCATCAGCGTGGCTGCGAGCGCGTTGCCGAGAACGAACGCCGGCATGATCATTGTTTCGATCGAATGCAGTGGATCTTCGAAAAAGGGTGCGTAGCCCAAGGCCGGCAGCCAGCCGAGCTTTACCGAGATGAAGAGGATAAGCATGATGCCGAACCAGAAGTTCGGGATCGACAGGCCGCAGAGCGCGATAAAATTGGCGACGAGATCGAGCGCGGTGTTTTTCTTGACTGCAGCGAGTATGCCCATGGGGATGCCGATCAACAGTGCAAAGACGATCGACATCACGGCGAGCTGGATCGTCACCGGCAGCTTCTCGGCGATCAGCGTCGTCACTTCCTGGTTCGTCCTCAGCGAGATGCCGAGATCGCCCTTCACCGCACCCGCCAGCCAGTAGCCGTACTGGTAGACCACCGGATCGTTCAGCCGGTATTTTTCGCGCAAGAGCTCCAGCACTTGCGGACTGCGGTCCTCGCCGGCCATGGCCAGGACCGGATCACCCGGCAGAAGCTTCTGCAGCGAGAAGACGAAGACGGATATGATCAGCAGCGTCGGTATGGCAAGCAGCAGCCGCTTTCCGATGTAGGTGTACATGAGGAGATCCCGATGCTTGTCAGTCGCGTTGCAGGCGCCGCGCGGGAGAGACAGCCCCCGCGCGGCGTTTTCTGTTAGTCGGCCTTCTTCACGCCCACGAGGCGGATCATGCCGTCCGGTGACGGGACAAAGCCGGTGACTTTCTTGTTGTAGCCCCAGATCCAGGCCTGATGCCCGATGTAGACGATCGGCAGGTCCTCAGCGAGGATCTTGCCGGCCGCATCGTATTTCTGCTTGCGCACGGCATCGTCCTGCGACTGGCGGGCTTCGGAAAGCAGCTTGTCGACGTCGGTGTTGCTGTAGTGCATGTCGTTGAGGCCCGCGCCGGTGGTGTAGAACTGGTTGGTGTTGCCATCAGGATCGACGCGGCCGGACCAATCTGACCGGCTGACCTGATAGTTGCCGGCGGTCTGGTCGTTGAGCAGCGTGGCGAATTCGGTGGCCTTCAAGGTCACGTCGAACCCGGCTTCGGCGACCATCGACTGGATGATCTGCATCATCTGGGCGATGATCGGATCGTTGGCCATGTTGAGCTCGACCGGAACGCGGTCGAAGCCCGCTTCCTTGATCAGGGCCTTGGCCCTGTCGACGTCGCGGGCCGGAACCGGAAGATCTTTGTTGAACCATGGGCTCGAGGGCGGGAACGGCTGGTTGCCGGCGACACCCGTCCCGTCATAGACGATCTGCATTGCTGCTTCGCGGTCGATCGCCAGCGAGAAAGCCTTGCGAAGCCGCTTATCCTTGCCGAGGGGATTGTCGGCGCGGGCGCCGTTGCCGACGTTGAAGTAGATGCCGAGGTTGCCGATATTGACCTTGTCGACCATGTCCAGGTTGGAATCGCCCTTCACGGTCTCGACATCCGTCGGCGCCACGCGCTCGATCAGGTCGAGGTCGCCCGAGCGCAGGTTTGCGAGCCGCACCGCGCTATCCGGGATCGGCCGATAGGTGATCTTGTCGATGAAGATGTTGTCCTTGTTCCAATAGTCCTGGAACTTTTCGAGCACGATGCGGTCCTGTTGCACGCGTTCGACGAACTTGAACGGGCCGGAGCAGACCGGATGATCACCAAACTTGGCGCCGAGTTCCTTGGCGGCCTTCGGTGAGATCATCATGCCGGCGCGGTCGGAAAGCTTTGCGACCAGCGTAACATCCGGAGCCTTCAGCGTGAACTTCACCTCGTAGTCCCCTGTCGCCTCGACCTTGGAGACGGAGGAAAGCTCGCTCTTGCGGCGCGATTCCGGCAGGGTCATCGCGCGGGTGATATTGTCGACGACAGCCTGGGCATTGAAGGGCGTATCATCCTGGAATTTCACGCCCTGTCGCAGCGTCAGCGTCAGTTCCTTGCCGTCTGCGGACCATTTGTAATCCGTTGCCAGCTGCCCGACGATCTTGAGATCGGGAGTGACGTCGAACAGCTTGTCGCATAGCGCCGTGTAGACGATACGGCCGACGAACGAACGCGATTGCGCCGGATCCAAGACGTCAGCGTCATCGGCAAGGCCGATCTTCAGTTCGGCGGCAAAGGTCGGTAGCGCTAACAGGACGCTTGCGCCAAGAGTAGCAAGGAAGTTGGCAGTTTTCATCTCGTTCCCTCTTATGTTTGAACCAGTTTTCCGGGCCGGCTTCCCTGGCCGGCCGATTGTCAGGCGTCCAAAGCGGCTCCGTCCGCTTTTCGTTTCTCTTCGCTTCCCTCTTCCGGCAGATCGAAGGAGGTGACGCGGATGAGGCTTTCCTGCAGCATCAGCAGGTGCTGGCGCATCGCTTCGGCAGCGCGTAACGGATCCCGTTCGGCGATTGCGTCGATCACGGCGGCGTGCTGCGCATAAGCGCGCTCCTCCGTCTTATGGCTGCGGCGCGCCATTTCGCGGATCGCCTGCCAGGCGTCGTCCTGGCGGACGTGGTTGATGACGTCGAAGATTTCCAGAAAGAACTGATTGCCGGCGCTTTGGGCGATCAGCCGGTGCAGCGCGCCATCCCACAATTCGCGTGCGTCGGCATCCTCACTGGCGACGATCTTCTTCGTCAATTCACGCATGCGCTCGATGTCGGCTGGCTTGGCACGGACGGCAGCAAGTTGCGCCAGCTGCGGTTCTATTCGCAGCCGCACTTCCATGATTTCAAGAAAATTGGTTCCGGCGACGATAGCGCCGACGTGCCGGCTGAGCCCTTCGGCTCGCTGACCCGCGTAAGTCCCGGATCCCTGGCGGCGAGAAATCCTGCCCTCGGCATCAAGGACTTCCAGCGCCCGGCGAATAGCGCGGCGACTGACGCCGAACAGATCGGAGAGAGCACGCTCGGTCGGCAGCTTGCCGTCCGCAGGAAGATCGGAAGAGCTCAGCAGCTCTCGGAGCTTCTCGAGAGCATAAGTTGAATTTTCGGGTAGTCCTTGTACTGCCATTTTGCTTATTGGTTCGAACCAATTTCCAAGTGGTTCAAACTGCCCCGCAATCCGCGGTGGCGTCAATGCCAAAATTCATGAAAGTCGCAATTTTCTTGACTTCGTAAGGCAGTAGTTACGCTCGTAAGCTGGCATTTCACCTGCGGGCAGCGAAGGGCGCCCGATCACGTGCAACTTGAGCCGTCGAGAGCTAACCGTCTACGCCATACAGAGGATTTCGGGGCACGCAGCTTAGGTCTCGGACGCACCTTTCGCTCAGGCAGACGGTGTCAAAGTTCCAAGATGGCACGCCGTTCGATGCTGCGGCGGCCATAAAGTCGTTCGAACGCCGCCGCGATCGCGGGCTAATCCTGAGCTACATGCTAGCCAAAGTGGTTTCTCAAGAATGCTGTGTCGGGAGATCCCACGGATTTACGAGCGCCACTCCCATGCTTTCAAAATCCTTGACGTTGCGCGTGACAAGCGTCATCCGCCGCGTGAAGGCTGTCGCCGCAATATAGGCGTCATTGATTGGTTTGGGATTGGGAACATGCCATTGGGCCGCATGAACGGCCGTCGCCTCGTCCAGAGGCAGGATGCGGCCGGAAAATGCCGCAAGAACCGTATTTTCCAACCAGTTGCGCAGCACCTTCCCGGCGACGGCATCATTGTGCTCCACCAACCGAACGCCGATCTCCAGCTCGTGCAGGACTACGGATGAAATGAAGGTCTCGGCCGGATCGACCGTTTCGTTCCAAACGACGACATTGGGATCAGCTTTGCCACTCGCGACTTTGCGCAGTTCGGACACGACATTGGTATCGAGCAACAGCATCAGGATAGGTCAACCGACCGGGCATGTTCCGTGCGCTGCGGGAGCGGCAAGTCAACATCATCCGCTCCGGGCGCGGCCAGCATGTCACCGAGCGTCCGCATTTTACCGATAAGCCGCTTGTACTCATCGAACGACAGGAGGACATGCGCAGGCCGACCCCTGTCGGTGATGATCACAGGTCCATCCCTGGTGGCGCGCTTTGCGCGGCCAAGGTCCTGATTGAGTTCTCGGCCTGAAAGCATGGTAACGGTCATGACGAGCCTCCAAACTTTGTGGTTACGTAACCACATGTAGCTCGCGTAAACTGGAATTGCAAGGGGCAGGCCACTCGGGCTAAACTAAAACAGCCAAACTCGGCAATCCGCCGGAGCAGCGGAAAAGTCGGCAACGGCGGTGAGGTCGTATTCCGCGAACTTCTCATTGAAGTAGCGTTCCGAAAACGACAGGTTCTGCCGGTTGAAGGCGATGATCTTCTGGGTGCGCAGATCGTCGATGCTGATCTCGTCTTTGGCTGCCAGCGGATTGGCATGGTCAACTGCCAGGTAGTAGCGCTCATGCGCAAGCGAGACGAAGCGCAACGAGCCGATGTTTTCCACCGGGCGGATGAAGCCTAGATTGAGTTGGCCGGTCTCCAGGCCGCGGATGATCTCGCCGGTATTGCCCGACGCGATGTGGATGCGGACATCGGGATACTTGCGGGCGATCTTGGCAAGGAAGGTTGGCAGCATGCCCATGGTGGCCGGATAGATGCTGCCGATCCGGATCTGGCGGATGCGGCTGCCGCCGGCAGCCCGGGTCAGTTCGGTGGTCAGGTCGATGTCGCTCAAGATCCGCACACAGCGATCGTAGAAGGTTTCCCCTGCCCTGGTCAGTTCCACCCTTCTCGTCGAGCGGATGAACAGCGGACAGCCAAGCTCCCTTTCCAGCGACATCACATGGTTGCTGAGCGCCGGCTGGGCAATGTGCATCCTGGCTGCCGCCCGGCCGAAGTGCAGTTCCTCGGCCACCGCTTTGAAATAGGAGAGTTGGCGTAGTTCCATGGAATTAAATCCACACATTGTTCTATTGTATATCAACATATCGTACATAGACCCGTTGGGCTTGTCATGAACAAAATGTGGTATGGAACCATTTTCCGCGAATCTTAAAAGACGCGCCGAACAGCTCGGAATCTCAAATGCTGAAGTAGCAAGGCGAACTGGCCTGAGCGACCGACGGTACGGGAACTACGTCAGCGGGGCACGCGAGCCTGATCTTGCAACGCTTGTCCGGATCGCGACTATTTTGGGGACCTCCGTGGACGAACTGCTCGGGCTTGGTAACGAGGAACGCGTTCGAAGCGCCGACGAGGTTTTTCAAGAACGGATATCGGCAGCATTAAAAGCACTGCATCAAGAGGACCTTTCCAGATTGGTTGTCATGATCGAAGCGCTGGCGAAAGCAAACGGCACATTTGGCTCGCGGTAACGATATGCCACCTTAATGGCAAGTCGATCCGGCAAAGCAGACGATTATATGCAGCGAACTCGGGGTACTTGTATTCTCTACAATCGACCTCCGGGATTATCCAACAGCGCGACCTTATACATTGCGAGGCCGGTGCATCGGTTATGATGCACCGGCCTCGTTTGCCATTGAGGTGATTGCAACACCGCAGTGACGATGCGCAGAGCGGTTGGTCCTAGCGGGCCTGAACTTTCGTTCGTAAAAAAGCAGAACCCTTTGCGCA
>NZ_JBFTQH010000036.1:0-47668 GCF_056398905.1 Rhizobium sp. 01T417
GAAGGTTGGCAGCATGCCCATGGTGGCCGGGTAGATGCTGCCGATCCTGATCTGGCGGATGCGGCTGCCGCCGGCTGCCCGCGTCAGTTCGGTGGTCAGGTCGATGTCGCTCAAGATCCGCACACAGCGATCGTAAAAGGTCTCACCTGCCCTGGTCAGCTCCACCCTTCTCGTCGAGCGGATGAACAGCGGGCAGCCAAGCTCCCTTTCCAGCGACATCACATGATTGCTGAGCGCCGGCTGGGCAATGTGCATCCTGGCTGCTGCCCGGCCGAAGTGCAGTTCCTCGGCCACTGCTTTGAAATAGGAGAGTTGGCGAAGTTCCATATCCGATTGTCTCCCTCAGATCAGAATGTTTCCAAATTTTGCGTGAGCACGACACTACATTTCGTTCTTATATCACTCCATATTGTTCGTAGCCAGAGACGTGTCAGTGAGGAACAAAGTGTTCCTATGGAGACACTCGCTAGACGCTTGCAGGAGAGAGCCCGGCAACTAGGTATTTCGAACGCCGAAGCAGCGCGGCGAGCGGGGCTCGAAGAGCGCCGTTATGCACACTATGTTTCGGGTCGCCGCGAGCCAGATTTGGTCACGCTGGTGCGAATTGCTTCTGCCCTCGGCACTTCACCAAACTGGATGCTTGGCGTATCGACGATTGCTAGCGACCCAGAACTAGCAGACTTCATTGAACGCTTCACGAACGCCGCCAATGGAATGACAAAGCAAGAAATCGAGCTGTGCGTCATACAAGCGGAGGCGATTGTCGCCGCAAAGTCCCGTCGCTAGACCCACCATTTGTCTGGTCCTGAAGAGACTAGAACCGGCGGCGCCTCGCGCAATGAGCTAAGTGCGTGATATGTTGAACTTCGAGGCTGAAGGCAATTTCTGGGACTCCCATGTGGGCTTGCCCAGCTCGCCAAGACGATCGCTGCCAACCTGACGAAACTGGATGATTTTGGCGACCTGCTCGAGATGCAGCCATACTGATTGAAGAATCGCGACGGTCGCTGATCGATGGCCACTGCGACTGTGCAACCAACCCTCGAGTCAAAAAACGGCGCCGAGGGTCAGCCAGTGTGACATCCTAATCGAACTATTCCCGTTCCAGACTTCGCGCGACTGCCAGCCCGCCCAGGACAGCGGTCGTAGCAAGCGCTGCCGCAAACAACGTTGCACCGATGGAGAGGCCAGCCTTGTCTATGACCAAGCCAATTGCGACCGGCATCAGACCTGCGGGGATGTAGCCTCCGATGTTGAGAACAGCGTTGGCTTCAGCACGATGATTTCCTGGCGCGTGCAGCCCGATCAAGGTCAGCCCGCCAAGCTGCCCGAGCCCCTGGCCACAGCCAGCGAAAACCGCAGCGCCAACCAATGCGGCGGCGTTTGATGATTGGACGGCAAGAGCGACCCCCGCCATCGCAAATACAGTTGCCGTAGCACTGGTCATAAGGATCGCGCGTATGGAAAGTGGACGCGCGGCGAATTGAATTCCGGTCGCAGCCAGAAACATGACGCAAGCCATACCTCCGGCAATCAGCGGGCTCGTGACCCCGAGCAAGCGCGACAAAAGCGATGGGCCGAGTGCGAGGACGAAAGAGGTGGACGTGATACCCGGTCCGAACACGGCGACGCCAAAGAGAACATGACGGCGATTGCCCCGCGGCAAGCTGGGCAGATGCAGACGCCATGATTGATCCGTACGACTGTTGCGGTGCTTCAGTGGCAATAGGAGCAAGACGAGTACCGCCGTCAGGAGAATGACCAGCTCAGAGAGGAAGATTGGCACGACCGGTTCTGCAATCGATGACGCGATAGCGCCTGCCAGCAGGGGGCCAAGTCCGGCACCTAGCACCATCGAGACAGACGCGATCAGCGAAGCTTGCCGCTTCCGTTCCGGACCGCCCAGATCGACCACTGCCGCCATACCCGCTGAGACCACGACCCCGACTGCCATGCCAGACAGGAACCGCGCAACGATCAACGCAATGATCGAGTTAGCCTGCGCGAAGAGCAAGCTCGCCGCGATCGCCGCCATGAGCCCGGGCAATAACACCGGGCGCCGACCGAACCGGTCGGAGAGCTGGCCGGCCGCCAGCAGCGTCAGAAGCAAACCTAGAATATAGGCCCCGAAGATACCTGTCAGTGTGGCCGACGAAAACCCGGCCGCCTGCCATCGCACGTAGAGCGGGGTCGCAGAGTTCGAAAGAATGAAGACGGCGCTGACGATCCAGGCTGCCCCCCACATCTGCCATGGCGGATTGGCTGCAATTTCGGATGTAGGTTGATCGACCGGACATGAACTGACTGATGACATTGAAGACTCCTATGCTAGTTCGAGTTTTCTCGTACTAGCATAGTTCGATTTATTTCGTACATACTAGTTCGACAAGAATCGTACTTTCGTGCTATGAGCGGTTTCATGACCAATTTGATTGCCCCCTCCGATCTACCACCGCCGCTGCCTGAACCGTCTGTCGAGGACCTTCGGCTGGAAACAGTTATGGGCGCGCTTGCCGATCCCTTGCGGCTCACCGTCATCCGCAAGCTGCTGATGGAATCGGAAGGATACGACCATGCCTGCGGATGGTTCGGGTTCGATCGACCGAAATCGTCGCTGACGCATCATTTCAAAGCTTTGCGCGAAGCCGGCCTAATCCATCAGAGGCAATACGGTCTCGAGCGACGCAGCCGGGTTAGAACGGAAGATCTCGACGCACGGTTTCCCGGCCTGCTAGACCTTGTGAGAGCGTGGCGCCCTGAATAGGCCTCTGTCTGGATTGCCAGTCAAAAGATGACGTGCCCCACTCGTAGCGGCGAGTAGATGTAAGGGTTGTGGCTTGGATCGCTCAATCACCGCCGACGGTGGTCGAGCCGCGCCCAGCATTGACCGGGCGGACAACACAGTCGACCAGCCGATCAATCTCGTCGAGCGCCACTGCGTGCCGCTGGCCCCAGTCGCATAGCGCTAGCATAACGGGTTCCAGGCTGAGACCCAGCTCTGTCGCGGAATAGTCGACACGAGGCGGGACTTGGCGGAAAACTGTGCGGTTCACCAATCCATGTTCCTCCAGCTCACGAAGCTGCTGAACGAGAACCTTCTGGCTGACCGACGGGATGAGTTTTGAAAGTTCCGACAGCCGCTTGGGCCCGTTCAGAAGGTGATAGAGGATCACGGCCTTCCAGCGGCCCGATATCGTGCGGATCGCTCGCTCTATCGGCAGGACGGGTAGTTTCTTGATCGGTTTGGCCATACTTACCAACTGGTCTGTATAGGAGAGAAGTGTCTGTAGAGTAGCATTGCGCTTTATGGATAGAAAGCTCGCTCTGAGGTTACACAGAGGAGTTCAGACATTGAAAAGCGTACAGATCAATGAGTTCGGCGAGCCCGATGTCCTAACGGTAGTCGAAGCGACACGTCCTGAAATCCGCGAGGATGACGAGATCCTCGTTCACGTGCGCGCATCGGGCGTGAATTTTTTTGAAGTTCTGATGCGGCGCGACCAATATGCGGTAACGCCATCGTTACCGGCAACCTTCGGCGTCGAAATCGCCGGCACCGTTGAAGCAGCCGGTCGGAACACTGGTGTCACGGTTGGAAGCCGGGTGGCTGTGCCATTGTTCGCCATCGGCCGTGACGGCGGATATGCGGAATACGTGGTGGTAAAGGGCGCGGCTGCCGTTCCAATCCCCGAAGCAGTGTCGTTTGAAACCGCGGTTGCATTGCAGGTCCAGGGTCTCACGGCGCTCCACGCCGTGCGGCAAACCTCCCCGAACGGCAAGTCGGTTCTGATTACCGCCGCTGGTGGTGGTGTGGGTACACTGCTGATCCAGCTTGCCAAGCAGGCCGGGGCCAAAAGAATTGTGGCGCTCGCGGGCTCTGACGAAAAGCTGCGAACAGCCGTGTCGCTGGGAGCGGATCTCGCCTTCAATTATCGAAGTAATGGCTGGTCAGCAAAATGCCGGGCGGCAGCGGGCGACGCGGGATTTGACATTGTCTATGACTTTGTCGGCGGCTCCCAAACCTCGTCTTTTGTTGAAATGTTGACACAGACGGGAGTACTTCTATTTGGAGCTCTGGGTAGATTCGCGCTTGACATCCCGAGCATGAACAAACTGCTGGCGGACGGGCAGACCGTCAAAGGGTTCGCCCTGCTGCCCTTGTTACAGGCGGGCGCCGTCCACCACGATTTGACCGAGCTGTTTCAGTTGACAGCCGCAGGACGTCTCACCCCGGTCATCGGGGGACGGTTTCCCTTGCAGAACGCAGCCGACGCACACCGGTTTGTCGAAACTCGCCAAAGCACGGGCAAAGTCATGCTTGTGACGTAGCCCAACGAAGATGGCGCGCCGATCTATTGCATCTGCCCGGCATCACGCTCCGCTCCCGCCTCGCCATCGGCAAACCGCCGCATCAGCGGCGACAATATCAACCGAGTCCTAATGGGATGAGGCAGTCGCGCCTTGCTCAACAGTTCCATAGCGCCTAAGCGGCGTGTTGCTTATACTACTCCCCACGAACTTCCTCCCGAATTGGCCTAAGCGATTGGGTGAGAGACCAATACCTTGGTCAGCCTTTCATCGGGCAGATAATCGGCTACTCTGGCGCCGCCAACCACCGGCAGATTTCCGCCATTCACGTCGGCATACCTCAGATGGTGGACCACGGTTGATCGCTGAACTGGAGAACGGACACCTCTCCCAGCTTTCGAAAAGTGGGGCTGCCTGTCGCGGAATCCTAACTCGTGCGCCTGATGCGCAGCGATGGCCGTCCCTACCGCGTTCCTTGTTTACACGCTTTCCGCACGATGCACACCGAGCGCGGCCGAAAGACCCGCCGTGACTTTCTGCATCACATTGGGCACGCTTCGGTCGACACCGTAAACGAAGCCGGGGAAGTCAAGCGGCTTCTGGTACAGCCAGATCGCCTCGTGCTGATCCGGGGGCAGGAGTTGAGCCGGATCGCCAACGGCAACCCAGCCGATCGGCACGGTCGTACCCGGCTCAAGGCGGGTGCGCAGGTGAACGATGCCGTTAATGCGAACTTCCGATCCACGGCCGATGTGAGCACCATGGAAAACCGCCGCGCCAGTGGCAACGAAGACCTCATCGTCGATTTTGGCGCCAACCACATGACTGTTGGGACCAACAACACAGTGATCTCCGAACGTGCAAGGATGGCGACCTGTGGCTCGGATTACTGCATTTTCCAACACAATGCAGTTGCGGCCGATGCGGATCGACCCGCCTGCCTCAGCAACAAGGCGGGCGCCATGCATGATGCGGCTGCCAGCCCCGATGACGACATTACCAGATACTGTAGCATCCGGAGCAACCCAAGCGTCGGAATCGATCGCCGGCGAATGTTCTGCATAAGAAATGATCATTCTTGATTTTCCTTCTTCTCAATCTCAGTTGCGCGACAGGCGATCGGGCAGACCTCGGGGCCGCAAAGATCATGCTCGCAGAGTCGACATGTCGTCCGAGCAAAAGCGCGGGAAGTCGTCGCACCAGCAAGAATCGTATCCAGCATGGACGCAAAGTGCTGCCGCTCGTCCCGTTGCAGCGCCGACAGCAAGTCGTCGAGCGCAGCCAGCCGGAGAGCGTGCAACTCCTCCACCTGCGCATGGCCTGCCTGCGTCAATGTCAGTGGCGTGACGCGACCTTCCGGTTTGCCGCGTTCAATCAATTCCTGACGCTCTAGCCCGTCGATCAACCGCACGGCATTAGGTTGACTGACGCCGACAACCACGGCGAGTTCGGTCGTCGTCAATCCGGGCTTGAAGTGCAGCATCGATAGAACGGCTGCCGCGCTCGGCGAAAGCCCCGCCAAGGAGGCTTCCGTTCGGTCGCGAATCATGGCGCCGAGGGCACCGAGTTTGTTGGCTTCTAATAATTGCATACCATATGCATATCTATTCTTACCGTGACGTCAAGAAGGAACCGATAGAGAATTGTGCAGATCATCAGCATTGTCCCGCGCGCCCTCCGCGTCATGGTGTCGTCCGCGATCGACCCCAAGAGGCTCCGGCGACATATCGCTTCGAAATTTCGGCGACCTCTCGCAACCTGAGGGTCGGCGCCAGGACGCTTTTGGGGTTGGCCGTAATAATGCTCGATGTCGGCACGACCGTAGACTAGAGACTGTGGGGCAAAGAGATCAATCTGCTACGTCCGGAACCTCGCGAACGACTGAATGGGATTTTCGTTGGGACATTCTTTCTGGGGGCGGCGGACAGGCACTTGGCGGGTGTGGCTTGGCTTGTGTGTTTTTGTTTGGCGGGATTTGGCTCCTTGGCATTACTGGCCGACGTCGTCGGATAGTTTTGGGAACTGCCACTGACATCGATCAACGAGGTCCCTCGGAGCGTTACATGAGGCGGGGCAGCTCAAGAGCGAGATGATCCAGAGCAATCCGGATCTTGGGTGTCGGTACGTCTTTGTGCCAGAGAGCGTGGTTGTGATAGGAGTAACTCCGCCCTGGAAAGGGAACCGACACAAGCTCTCTGTGTTCAATGCGCTCACGAACCAACCAACTCGGCAGCCAAGCGACGCCGAGCCCAGCCACTGCGGCATCGGCAATCGCTGCAAGGTCGTCCATCACGAAACGTCCATGCGGCTCGATATCAATTGGCGCTCCATTGTCGTCGCGGAATCGCCACCTCTGTGGTCGCGCAATTCTGCCGAATGCGATGGTCTCATGAGCGCCGATGCTGGCAAGGTCAACGGGCTGCCCGCGCTGGGCCAGGTAAGTTGGCGAACCACATATCAGCATCCGATGAGTCGATAGGCGCCGTGTCATCATGCCAGCACCTCCGGCGACGGCATCATGATGCTCGCCGATACTCCGGATCGCCAAATCGTAGTCATCGAGATCAACTATATTGTCGGTAAAAGACATCTCGAGTTTAAGCTTGGGAAAATCACCGGCCATCTTCAGCATGATAGGGGCGATACAGACCCGACCAAGCAAGCTTGGCGCGGTGACGCGCAGCCTACCTTGTGGCTCGGCAAGATTTTCCGAGGCCATGGTCTCTGCCGCCTCTATGTCGGCCAGAATGGTCCGGCACTGGTCGTAGTAAGTCCGGCCGGCCTCGGTGAGTGATTGACGCCGGGTCGTGCGATTGATCAGGCGCACTCCCAGACGATGCTCCAGGGAATAGACGTGTTTTCCCACCATGGGCGCGGAGAGCCCGAGTACATCGGCAGCCCGGGCAAAAGAGCCGGTTTCTACAGCCTTAACAAAAGCTGTCATGCTTTCGATCCGGTCCAATTCGAAACTCCTAGTTTCGTGAGAATTGCCAATAGCGGGATTTTTCGAACCTATTCAATCTGAGATCAATTAATTCGAAAATACACATGAGGAGTTGTCATGTCGCGAATAGTGCGTTTCCACGAAATCGGCGGGCCAGAGGTCCTACGAATTGAAGATATCGCCCCCATTCAGCCGGGTCCGGGCGAAATACGTATCCGGGTCAAAGCCATCGGCGTGAATCGTGCCGATATTCTGATGCGTTCCGGCACCTACATCCAGACACCTTCCCTTCCCAGTGGTCTGGGACTTGAAGCCGCAGGTTTCGTTGACGAGATCGGTAGTGGCGTCGAAGGGCTTTCACCGGGAGACAGAGTGAGCGTGATTCCCTCCGTGTCCATGGAGAGGTGGCCAGCGTATGGGGAAATGGCCATTTTTCCAGCGCATCTAGTCGTCAGGCATCCATCGACAATCAGCTTCGAGGTGGCGGCTGCAAGCTGGATGCAGTACCTGACCGCGTATGGCGCACTGATTGACATTGCTTCATTGACTGCAGAGGAACCTGTCCTCGTGACTGCTGCATCCAGCAGTGTTGGACTTGCGGCCATCCAGATCTCGAATCTGATAGGAGCCCGCCCCATAGCAGTCACCCGCGGCAGAGCCAAGGCGCAGTTGCTCCGGGATGTTGGCGCTCACGATGTGATTTTCTCGGAAGATGATGATTTCCAGGCCCAACTGATCGCCGCTGGTGGAGAAAATGGATTTCGGGTTGTGTTTGATCCCGTCGCGGGTCCTGCCTTCACGGCCATCACCACTGCAATGGCTGTGGGTGGCATTCTGATCGAATACGGCGGACTAAGCCCAGATGCAACACCGTTCCCGGTTGGGCCTGTGCTTTCGAAAAGCCTGATATTGAAAGGATATCTTGTTCATGAAATCGTTCGAGATCCTATCCGTCTGGAGAAAGCAAAGCGCTTTATCCTTGGCGCCCTCGCCTCAGGTGCTTTGAAGCCGGTAATCGCAAGGAAATTTGCCTTTGAGGAAATCGCAGAGGCGCACCGGTTCCTCGAGACGAACCAACATCTGGGAAAGGTGGTAGTAGCGGTCTAGCTAAAGGCGATACCGCTGGCAAGTTCGGGAGGAACAAGCTGCCTGCCGAACCTGGCCTCACCGGCCGAACTGGTTGCGTAGGAACTAAATTAAGGTGCAGCTATGCCGGTAGATATGACGACCTTCCGACCTTAGTCGTTTCCGCCGACAGCGGTTGAATCGTTGCTTTGAGAACCTGAACTGCTCTCAAAGCCTATAACGGCCCTTTGCCCAGCTGCCCCGCGGGGCTTTTTCCCCGCTTAGAGTGGTGCCGGTTTCGATCCTCGATCAAACGCCATACGTAAGCAAATCAGATGGTCATGGTTCCCTAATGAGCCGGGTCGCGTTGATCAGCTAACAAGATGCCGCGATAGCAGTTCGTGTGTGCGGATTAGATCCGTTGCGCTTGCTTGGTGGCCCCTGCGGAGCGTGGGCTCGCTTTCATCAAACATTCAGTCCGCTGGCGGACAAGCCTGAGCATGCAAAAAGTGAGCAATATAGGTCACGCTTTGTTGTGCCAATTGTGTTTGAAAAGCGGCGAGATTGTGTAATAATTAGGCAATGAGGGAAATCAAACCGCCGTTATTTGGGCTGTACCATGATCATCGCGCCTCTCAACGCCGGGCAGTATTTCAACGCGAGCTTGACCGATTGATTGAGGCGGCGGTTGCTGCAGGTTGGAGAGAAGCGGAAATCGCACTTGAAGTTGCGGATCTCGCGGAGGATTACGTCATGAAGCTGGCAAAGAGCGACGGCATATCATTCGCGAACGACAATACTTGCAAGAATTAGGCTGGAAGGCGCGGGAGCGATCGTGAGCACTGCCACCGACCCCGGAGGAAAAAATGAACTCAGCGGCAAAAGGTTGGATGCAGTCTACGATAAAGCCCCTAAAGATATTCGCGTCTGCAATGTGCGTTTCCGCGCTTCTACTGTGTTTGCTCGTACTAATGATGCGACATTTCGGCCCCCTCATTGTCGCGAGCTATCTTTATTCAGAACAATCGACGGCGATTCTAATGGTCGATTAGCTAAGTAGATCAGCAAAGGGAGTTCGTACGGCGGCCTGCTCCTGCAATCACTAGGTGTCGACCGAGAGTTTGCGCCGAGCATTATGAAAACGTCGGCGGGGATGTGGGGGTAACGCACCTCACGAGAGGGCTGTTGCGAGCGCCCACAACGTCGCCTAAACCATACCCGCCGCGAATCCTTGCGTTTTCCTCGCTTCAAGATCGGCGCAGATTGCCTTCACCAAACGAGAAGCAAGTGTGATCATGCAGCCTTCGCAACTGCCTTCCGTCGGCTGACGAGGAGGACACCCGATCCGACGATCCCCGAAAGGGCTGATCCTATCAGGATGCCGATCTTCACCTTGTCCTGGATTGAAGGATCATCAAAGGCCAACAACGCGATGAACAAGCTCATTGTGAACCCGATACCACATAGGATGGCCACACCGGTCATTTGCGACCAATTGGCAGTCGCCGGAAGCTGCGCCCATTTCAGTTTCACAAGGATCGCCACGGTGGCCAGAACACCGGATAGCTTTCCGGCAAATAGCCCAGCAGCGACGCCAAGTGTGTGAGGATCAACGAGCGTCATGAGCGACGTGCCAGCAAGCGATACGCCTGCATTGGCAAAACCGAAGATCGGAACAATCACGAAGGCAACCGGACGATGGAGGAGATTCTCAAGATGATGCAGTGGGGACTCCTGGTCGCGGGCCTCCGGTGTGCCGGGGGTACGCTTGATCGGGATTGCGAGTGCCAGCATGACGCCCGCCAGCGTCGCGTGGACGCCGGAGGCGAAGACAAGCAGCCACAAGACAATTCCCAGCGCCAGGTAAGCCGGGAGCCTCATGACGCCGGCACGGTTGATCACGAAGAGCAGAGCAAGGGTCACCGCAGCGCCGGCGAGCGCAACGACATTGATATCAGTGGTGTAGAAGATCGCGATGACAATGACGGCACCAAGGTCATCGATGATCGCAAGCGCCGCCAGAAAGATCTTGAGCGAGGCAGGAACTCGGTTCCCGAAAAGCGACAGCACGCCTAGCGCAAAGGCGATGTCGGTCGCGGTCGGGATCGCCCATCCTCGAAGGCTGGCCGGATTGCCGAGGTTGAATGCCACATAGATCAGTG
This sequence comes from Rhizobium sp. 01T417, assembly GCF_056398905.1. NCBI lineage: Bacteria > Pseudomonadati > Pseudomonadota > Alphaproteobacteria > Hyphomicrobiales > Rhizobiaceae > Rhizobium > Rhizobium sp. 01T417. The sequence goes on from NZ_JBFTQH010000036.1 coordinate 10,480, forward strand.
CCGGCATCAGCATACCACCAGCGGCCGCAGCGCCCGGAAGGATACGCCTACTCCATGTCGATAGCTGGCCGTCAAGCATCTCGCGCTTGATCTCAAGACCCACCAGCAGGAAGAAGACGGCCATGAGCGCGTCGTTGATCCAGTGCAGCAGGCTGAGCGGACCAATATGCACATGCAGCGCGTGAAAATAGATCTCGGCAAGCGGCGAGTTAGCGACAACAAGCGCGAGTGCTGCCGACGCCATCAGGGCAAGACCGCCCGATGCTTCGTTGTCGAGAAATCGGCGAAGTGTGGACTGTATGCGGCCAGTCGAGGTCGGCGAGGACATGGGTTCGCGCTCCCTGTTGGAAGGTTGATCGTCAGTCTCCGTCAATTTCGGGAAGCCCGCGGCGCACGCAGCACACGCCATTCGTCAGAGATAGCGTAAGAGTGAACGCATTGCTACAATCAATGAGATATAATGTCGGCATGCCAAATAAGACCACGTTACTGCTCGCATTGGCGGGGCTCGCCCTTATTCTGATTCTCGTGTGGACCTTGCTACTCATCGGTCATACTGTCGCGCCACCGCCGGTCTGACAAAGCAGGCACTTTGCGCAGGTCGGAATTCTTCACCGGTTTGTCGATTAATCCAGCACGGTCAATACAAGCCACCTCGGCCCTCATATTGAGGGCCCCTCTAATTTTTCCGCCATTCTTTCAGATCTTGACCAACAATCGAACGCATTCTATGTCACGCGATGATATTTGTACGGCATCGAGCGTGCAGAGAGATACGCGATCGTTTTGGCGGTTTTTGCGATAGCGTCCTCGCGATTTGCTTCGTCGTGCGGGTCAGAGCCTTGTCGGCTGCAATGGGAATGCCCCTCTAAGACGCAGCCCAACTAATGATACCACCCAAGGGGTCCGCTTTTCTCAGCCCTTACGCTAAGATCGAAGACCCAGACCTGTTTCCGAGTCCCCCATGCCCTCCTCCTATCGTAATTTCAAGCTGCTCCGTCGCTCTCGCGTTTTCTGGGGATCCTTCTCTCTCTGGCAGCCGCGGCTGGTTTTCTGGTGCGGGGCCCTAGCGATCGGCGTGATCAGCGTCGGCTTCGCCAAGCTCGCCGATCTGGCTCAGCACGGATTTTCGAGCCTGACATCCTCGGGTGAATGGGCCTTCCTGCTACCGCTCGTCCTGACGCCCCTCGTCTTCATGCTGTCGGCCTGTCTGGCGGCGACACTGTTTCCGAATTCGCAGGGCAGCGGCATTCCACAGGCGATTGCCGCCCGGCATCTGCGCGACGAGGACGACCGGTCACGGCTCCTGTCGCTCCGGATCGCCTTCGGCAAGATCGTCCTGACGGTGCTCGGGCTCTTCTCCGGCGCCTCGATCGGCCGCGAAGGCCCGACGGTGCAGGTTGGCGCGTCGATCATGCTCGCCGTCGCCCGCTTCGGTGGCATGGCGCAGGCGCGCGGCCTAATACTTGCCGGGTCGGCGGCGGGCATCGCGGCCGCCTTCAACACGCCGCTCGCCGGTATCGTCTTCGCCATCGAGGAGATGAGCCGCACTTATGAGTCACGGGCGAACGGACTGGTGCTCACCGCCGTCATCTTGTCCGGCCTTGCGGCACTCGGGCTTGCAGGCAGCTACAACTATTTCGGCGAAGCCTCTGTGGCGCCAACGCAATTGCGCGACTGGGGCCTCGTCCTGGTCTGCGGCATCGGCGGCGGTGCGCTGGGCGCTGCCTTCAGCGGCTTTGCATTGCATTTCGGCCAGAAGATCCGCCGCTGGGCGCAGCCGCAACCGTTGAAGCGCATGCTTGTTCTGGCTGGTATCTGCGGTCTCGCCATTGCCGTGATCGGCATCCTCTCGGGCGGCACGACTTTCGGCACCGGCTATGAACAGGCCCGCGGCGCCGTCGAAGGCCATGCGCTGCCGCTGCTGTTCTTCGTGGAGAAACTGGCCGCCAGCTTCCTGTCGATGCTTTCAGCCATTCCGGGCGGCATCTTTGCGCCATCACTTGCCGTCGGCGCCGGTTTCGGTAGCACCGTCGGCTCGCTCCTCGGCACCAGCATCGCGCTGTCGGCAATCCTTGGCATGGCAGGTTATTTCTCCGGCGTCGTGCAGGCGCCGATGACCGCCTTCGTCATCATTCTCGAGATGACCGGCGACCACCAGGCTGTCATCCCGATCATGGCCGTCTCTATGATCGGCTACGTGACGTCGCGCATCCTCTCTCGCGAGCCGCTTTATCACGGTCTGTCGCGCGTCTTCATCGCCGCAGCCATTCGGGCGCGGCGGGCGGAAGGGAACAGCCCGCATCCATAAGGGAACAAGCGCGCCCTTCCTTGGGCACGGTACCCGAGGGAGTTTGAGGACCTAATCCCGTAAACCCTGAATTTCCTGGTCGATCGTCCGCATACGGTGCTGGTGGAGCGCATTGAGAACGACAAAAAGCCGGCGGGCGTCTGCCTCTTCGAGCCCATCAAGTGATCGCCCGAGGTACTCGAAAGGCCAGCCCGTATAGATATCGAAAACCGTCCAGCTGCGATCTCCTTCCATTCGAATCCCATACCGAGCAACTTCGATCGACATTTTCACAAAGGGTCGCTCCAGAACTCTCAAAAATTCCAAGACGTCACGATTTTGGCACAGTCATCGGAGCAATTCGATGGGATTATGGTTCGCGAGTTAGAAGTCGATGCCAGTGCCTGGCACTGTCTCCCACATTGGCTGGCAAACTCGCGAACCGTTCTCCTGGCGTGTTCGCCGATTTTATATCACATCATGACTTACGCAAAGGATTTATTCGATGCCTGGCCCCAAGGCAAAAAAAACGGCGCTGAGCGACCATGTCTACGATGGGTTGGCCGGTTTTCGACTTGCAATGCGGCGCTTCCTGGCATTTAGCGAGGCTGCGCTTGCCGAAGCTGGTGTGACGTCGCAGCAGTATCAGGCGCTCCTTGTGGTGCGCACTTCACCCCGCCACAAGATCAGGCTACGGGATCTCGCCGAGCAGATGCTGATGCACCACAATGGCGCCGTTCAGCTCGTCGACCGGATGTGTGCAGCGGGCCTGGCAGAACGTATTCCAGCCGAGGACGACAAACGCAGCGTCATGATTGGTATGACCTCGAAGGGCCGCGATGTCCTCGAGGCCCTTGCCCGTGTTCACGTCGAGGGCATGCTGGAGAACGAGCCCCTGTTGGCGGAATCCCTGTCCCGTCTTCGGAAGGTCACCGAACTCGCCTGAAGGCGATCACCTGTTTTTGATCACGCCGTGATTGATCTGCGAGCCCGATTTTGTATCATAACATGATATAAAAGAGGAGAACAGCTATGGCGGATCACGAACGCGGCTGGTCGAGCTACCGACCATCGAAGACATTGTGGGGATGGTCGCTCGTCGGGGCATCGGCATTGACAATGGTGCTCGGCTTTACTTGGGGTGGATGGACGACTTCGGGCCGGGCAGGTGTCATGACGGATATTGCCGTCAGGGACGCAAGGGCCGATCTGGTGGCGAGCGTCTGCGTGCACAACTTCGTCACGGCAAATGACGCCGCCGACAATCTTAAATCCCTTAAGGCGAAATCGTCATGGGAGCGCGACGACTTTATCAAGGAAGGCGGTTGGGCAAAGATCGCCGGGATCGACGAAACGGTTGCAACCGCGACGGATGCCTGTGCCGACCAGCTCATCAAGTTGAAAGAACTGCCGCAGGCTACCGATCCTGTCGTCTCGGATAGCTAGCGTTCGACTGGATGTTAAGAGTTTCCCGGTCGGCGTATGGCCCGCCCGAAATGATTTCGGGCGGGCCATTTGCATTGACGCGGACCATTTCTTTGATCAACCGAGAGTAACAACAGCCCACGGTACTCCTCCGCCGAGTGGCGGTTTGTTGCGCCCTCTTGAAACAGAAATCTGACCCCGAGGGCGCATAGCTATGTTGAAGGCACATGGACCGGTAACCCAATCATACTGCAATGTAGTCGTTATCGCCGTCATAGCGAGGATAGTTGCACTCACGATTTGACTTAGGTGCGCTTAACGTTGTCCTCATCACCCTCCCGGCTCCCGTCTTGAAGTGCCTGAAGAACTTCCCTCGCCATTAGATGCGCGGCCATCAGGACCGCTGGAGACAGAGGCCGGCCATCGCGGGCTTCCCGAGAGATCTTCAGCAAGCCGACAAGCTCGATCGGATTCTCGATGAAGCCGTCAAGGATTTCCTCGACATCCCGAGGCAGCGATATTCCCATCCCGGTCGCCAGCTGCCCTTGATTATTGAGCACTCCACGATTGATGAGAATGGTTTCGATCAGCCCGACCCAAAGGCCGAGCTCGGCGCGCATGTCGTTCATGGTGTTCCCCGACCCTGTCTTGCTTTTTCAGGCAAAAAGCCGCATCCCGCTTGGCGGAATTCCCCGACCTCCTCGGCGGATGGTCTGAAGGTAGCTCAGCACTTTGCCGATCGTGGGCGGATCGACCGGTTTGGAAATTATCCCTACGACGCCCGTCAGGCCGTCTTGAATGGCTTCAGGATTGCCCGTCACCATCACCACCAACAACCTGAGCTCACTCGCAAGATACTGGGCGATCCTCGGACCGGTCGCGCCATCTCGAAGGTTGACGTCCACCAGAGCAATCGTACTGAAGGGGGCCAGCCGGTAGGCCGTCTCGAAACAGTCGGCTATGCCTGACGTCTCGTATCCGAAACTTAAAACGATGTCGCGAAGGTCCTCGGCCAGAAAGGCGTCGTCCTCTACGATTAGAATTTTCTCGTCGCTCATGGCTCCCCCATCATTTTGTTCAGCCTGCATTCAGGATTGACAATATGGACGAGCCGTTAAAGAATGTCATCATATGATACAATAGAGGGCGCTATGACGAGAACAGCTTTGATATCCGCAATATTTGCGAGCTATGTCGCCATCATGTTCGCCATCGCTTCTATTCCCGGCGAGGCGACTAAACTTGCTTCTCAGATCCCCGCTGAGTGGGCCCTCAATTGAGGTACCAGGAATGGACGTGAAACTCTTTCTGGCGGGGGTGGCGGTCCTTTGCGCAGGCATTTCCAGCGGTTCCGTGTACGTGCTTTTCTATCTCTGAGAGGATCTCTGCAAGAAAGGGTCCACCGATGTCTTGTGGCGGCTTACGCGTCGCCGACTACATTGGGAAGCGTCGACCCTCCACCTTTGCAGCGAGGGCCTCCTGATGTTGATGGAAAGCGGCGAGCAAGAGGGCTGTCGTCAGCGTGACGTCTCATCGTTTCACCGCCATTATGGTCAGACGGCACGAGGCCCGCAGAACTATAGAACGGTTCGGCCATTCCAAGGCCGACCTTGATCTTCTCCTTGCCGGCCGTGGCCCAACAAGCACCCACCGGCGTCGCGAGGTCTGGACCGCCGAGGAGAGCGCAGCATTTGGGCTCGACAAGCGGCGTTGGCCCCGTCACTTGCAGTGGGAGACGCTGTCCAAGGCTGCAGAAAATCCTTCGAGCGAATAAGTGTAGGTCGTGCGGGTGCCCGTTGCGGATACTGCCCGAAGGACCATGGTGTGCCCTGCCCGCAAAACTTTCATCAGTTCGGGAGCACGAGATGTGTCGTTGACCCAGCCCGTGTTGTCCCTCGTGAACATACGAAACGTGCTCGGGCCAACGGAGACATCAATCATGGACCGAGGCCTGAGCGGATAGCCGGCAATGACCTCGGGTTCTTTGCGATCTAAGCCTTCGGCGGGGGCGATGAGGAAGTAGTTCTTTCCGTGATCGACATTCGATGGCTGAGAGTCCTTCGGGACCGAAAGCGCGTAGCACACAGTTTTGCCGCCTCGTTGATACGCATAGACACCCCCGGTCGCCACTGCTGCTGATCGTCTTTGGCAATGCTTCGGCCGAGGCCGCTCCACCTCCGAGAACGATCAATGCGACCAGCCAGGCATGCTTTTTCATGTTCGATCCTTCTTTCAACTTGGTTGATTTTCATTTTCTAGCGGCGAGCACGGGCTCGCAGACCGCGCAAGTATCGCACTTGCTCGATGGTGATCGCGCCCGCTTCGATGACGCCTTCCCATATCCGATTGCCGAAACGGCAAGTGACGTGCAAGCAGCCTTCGCCCTCCCGGACCTCCACTGAGATAAGACCCTGCGCCCGATAGCGTTGGAACTCGCGGATCTTCAGGCCCAACCTGTCGGCCAGGACCTCGTCGGCCACTTGGTCTCCCCTGCTCATGTCAGCGGAGACCGATCGCCGTGGACGGTGAAACAATTTTTATCATGCCGTGATATAAATATTTCCCGACCTGCGTTTCAAGAGATTTTTCTGCAAGCTTTGGAGGTAGAATTTGGTCCGGTCGCCAGGGTCATCCGACGGGCGAGCACTAGAGAGATAGCAAGGATGGCGCGTGTCCCTGAATTTTTGCAGAAAACACCACTGAGCGCCGCGAGCGCATCATGGTCCGTCGCCTAGCAAACACCGAATAGCGCTTTCGTGATCGGATAAAATTCGCGAGCCTACAAGGGTTGGCGTTGACCTTCGTCTGCCACCACGTGGCGAGTGGAGCGCCGGACGGCTCTCCGTTGCACGGACTCCTCCCACATGGCTACAGCCTTGCGTCGGAGTTTTCGCAAAACGGAAACAACCAGCTGAGATGTCAGGTGTTGCACACCATGCGAACATAGTCTGACAGGACGGGATCATCGGCCAGTCGCGCCTGAAAGGTTTCCTCAGTCAAATGGCCGAAGCGATAGTCATCCAGAAATTGTTGCTGTTCCTCGGTGAGCGATGGAAGTTCACGAGAACCACGAAGTTGTAGAGATCGCGAGGAACGCCGGTCAGCCGGCTTGTCGCTTTCATGAGCGTTAGGGAACATTCTGTCATCCTTTCTCCCAAGACTGGGCAATCAGGCTTGTAGAGGCAGAAACACGTTCCGACCGCGTCATGTTTGCGAAGTTCCGGTCTTTTGTCTCCGCCCAAGCGAAGAAAGCTCAATTTGACAATTTATATCATGCGATGATCTATCTGTCCTCAACAGAGACAGGCTCCCATTCGAATAATAAGGACTTCGGACTCTACACGGCAGCAGTGTGTGGGACAGATCAGCGACCCTTCTCGGACTGAAGGGTCATGAGCAGGCTCAGAGGCTGGACAAACACCCGGCGACAGAAGGGAGCTGGCAAGGTAAAACAATTGTTCACATTGTTATGATCGTTCATGCTGGGTTCATATTTGACATATTTCGCATTCCCGTGCGAATATCATGCCGTGATACATCCTCATGTCTGCCGGGACTGCAGTTTGTAGAGACCTAGGCAGCGGTTCATCAGCGACAGGAGTTCCAACAAGTGTGGCATTACTTCTCTCCGCCCAGGCCCGTAGAAGAGATTGTCGATATCGTCGCCTTGAGCGTGCTGCTTGACGAATGGCGCGCAAGCCGTGGCCTGAAGCAGAGCGATGAGTTGGCCCAAGTCGCAACCGCGAAAATCATCGCGGCCCGCTCCTCTGGAGTAGCTCTGACAGAACTAAAATATATCTTGTCTCGGCTTACAGTTGAGGAGGCGTCTCCGACGAACGGCTGAACGTCTATTCGCTACTCCAAGGCAGCGAACAGAGCAGACAGCGACGATATTAGACTTCTTTTGAAGGACAATCTTGTGCAGCGTTGGATGGAGGTCAGAAACACGAATATCGCGTATCTCGCCAATGATGTTGGCGCGAATAAACTATTTCTGTCGAAACTCGATACAGAACTAAATATTATCGAGCAATAGGTCTCATTCCTAAATGAGATAATTCACGATATACTCTATCCTATTATTTTCTTACTTTGTGATCACGGACATTTTATTTGATAGTGGCGATTGTCGCACCACCTTAATCATATTGGCTCGCAGATGTGCATCGCACTCCTTCTCTGGCCGCTGCGAGTCGGGCCGGTAGCTATCAGGCGCCGGCCCTGTTCCCCCGCCTCCCCGGCATTCGCAAGCGAGCATTGGAAAGGAACATGACAATGACCAACACGGACTCTCAGAAGAATACACTGGCGATGCGCTGGCATGAGTACAGTCCATCGAAGAAGCTGTGGATCTGGTCGATGGTGGGGGCGTCGGTCGTGACAATGGCGTTGGGATTTACCGCAGGCGGATGGACGACTTCTGGCCGTGCGTCCGTCATGGCCGATCGTGCCGCACGCGAAGCAACTTCGAAATTGGTCGCCTCAGTGTGTGTGCAACGGTTTGCCTCATCGGCTGATGCCGCAAAAAATCTAAATGATCTAAAGAAAACGTACTCGTGGCAACGTGGTGACTTCATTGAAAAAGGAGGATGGGTCGCGCTTGTTGGGGTGGAGAATAGTGTTCCAGGCGCTGCAAATCTTTGCGCCGACCGCTTGATCGAGATGAAAGACCTACCGACCGTCAGCGCAGATGCCAGCGCGAGTTAGCAACGGAGGAGAGCATTGTGACGACTGATGTCCTATGGCCCAACGCCATAACGGTTCGCTTTCAGAACGGCACGGAAAGGTCTTTCAGAAGCATTTACGATACGCTCGACTTCCTTGAATGCGAGTGGCCGACCCCTCTCATAGCGCGGCAGTGGCTAGTTGCCGAAACGCACTGAGGCGACAGACCCCTACGGCGGCGAGCAGGAAATTCTTCGTCGCGGCATGCAGAGAAGCGAAGCTGAGGACTAGCAGTGGCAGGTAGCTTATGATGGATGCGAAAGTCAGACCTAGAGATTGGTAGTTGGCCGGACGAAATAGGAAGTGGGATCGCCGACGGTTCGCGGCATGTCTTTAGGGTGGCTATGGCCAACGACATCTGCGGCCCTTCTGTTGTTGCCACTGCGTATTTGCCGTTGAATGCGGACGACGTGTTTTAAATATGCCGTGCGCCGCGAAGCAGCGAGATCGAGCGTTTGCTGCTCTGGAAGGGCCGAAGTCATGAAAATTGCCATCAGTGGCGCTGGGATCGCCGGACCGACACTGGCCTATTGGCTTCATCAATACGGCCACGAGCCCGTTCTGATCGAGCAGTCATCGGGACTGCGGTCGAGTGGATATATCATCGACCTCTGGGGATTAGGCTATCACGTGGCAGCGAAGATGGGCATAGTACCCCATCTCCAAGACTATTGGTATGGTGTCAAGGAGGTCCGTTTTGTCGACAGCAGTGGACAGCGGCGCGGAGGCTTCTCAACGGATGTATTTCGACGTGTCCTTGGCAAACGTTTCATCAGTGTGAAGCGAAGCGACCTTTCGTCCGCCATATATGCAGCGACTGCCGGTGAGGTCGAAACGATTTTTGGCGACAGCATTGCAGCAATTAACGAAGATGCGCTTGGTGTCCATGTCACCTTTGAACACGGTGCAAGTCGCAGGTTTGACCTGGTTGTTGGAGCAGACGGCCTCCATTCCCGCGTTCGCGAACTTGTCTTCGGGGATGAGAAGCAGTTTGAGACTTATTTGGGCTACAAGGTAGCCGCCTTTGAGCTGTCGGGATATCGGCCCCGCGATGAGTTGACTTATGTCAGCCATGCAACACCAGGCAGGCAGGTATCGCGGTTTTCGATGCGAGACGACAGGACCCTTTTCCTCTTCGTATATCATGATCCGGATGCTGGCGAGCACAATTTGCTTGCCGAGCCGGAGCGCAAGGCGACCCTTAGAGAGGTCTTCAAGGATGTCGGCTGGGAATGTCCGCAGATCTTGAAGCGGTTAGATGATGCTGACGAGTTCTATTTCGACCGCATTAGTCAGATCCAAATGAACAGTTGGTCCGAGGGTCGAACCGTGCTCGTCGGCGATGCGGCAGCCTGTGTGTCTTTGCTCGCTGGCGAGGGATCGGGATTGGCGATGACCGAGGCCTATGTGCTTGCCGGCGAGTTGGCGCGCGCTACTGATGCACCCCTGATTGGGATCGCGCAGTACCAGAAGCGAATGATGCCGTTCTTACAACGAAAGCAGACGACCGCAAGCCACTTTGCTTCGGCCTTCGCTCCGAAAACCGCGTTCGGAATAAAGCTGCGTAATTTTCTTACTTTGATGATGGCTTGGCCATTCGTCGCTCAGCTTCTCTTACGTCACCAGATGCATGATGACGTCAATCTTCCTGTTTATCATCTGCACGCGAACCAGGGAGAAGATCCATTCGCTGGATCCGGATTCCGATGAAGCCCCCCGGCGGCGATGCTATCAATACGTTTCAATGCCGATTGGACGGTAAAGGCGCCGATGCCATAGCGATGATGCCCGATGGTGAGTGACGCAAAGCAGGATGCCTGGACGCCTGGGCGGATTGCCCTCCTTCACCCGCTTCAGGTATCGCGACGATCCAAGCGAAGGCCTACCGTTTTCAAGCGCATTTCGCAATAAGCAACTACGCGACGGCCGTAGTGGTAGGACAGGTCCTTCCTCTCAACGACTATAGTGGATGCTTTTCGGGCCAACAGCCTTTTGCCAAGCCATTTCATGCTAGGCCTTGAGGTGCCCCCACGCGCTGGATTAAGCTTGTCATATCATGGGAGGGGCTTTTCTTGCAGCTTCGTCATCAAATTCTGGCACTTGCCATTCTTCCGCTTGTCCTGACGATTACCTTGATCACCGCCTTTACGACGTGGCAATCATCGACATTGGCCGAGAGCAGTATTTCCACGTTTGAGCGCAACATGCTCCGTGCCAAGGAAACCGAGCTTCTCAACCTCACGAATCTCGCGCTTTCCGCGATCAAGGATGTCTACGAAAAAGCCGATGCCAACGATGAGAGCGCTAAGGAACAGGTAAAGCGAATCCTCACCTCTCTGGATTATGGGCAGGACGGCTATTTTTTTGTCTATGATTACGACGGCAACAGCATCGTCCATCCCCGTCAGTCGTTTCGGCCTGGCCGCAATTGGCTCGCTCTCGTCGATCCCGACGGCGATCAGGTTATTGCCAACCTGATTGCGAAGGCGAAAGAGGGCGGTGGATTGCACCAGTACAAATGGGAAAAGCCGTCTTCAGGAGTTATGGCGGATAAACTGTCTTTCGCCGCCGGTCTCGACAAATGGCATTGGATGATCGGGACCGGCGTTTATCTCGACGACGTGTTTGCCCAGACTGCCACCGCTAAGGCGGACTTGAAAAAGAGTATTCGCCGCACATTTGTCATCGTCACGCTGATTTCTGTCCCTTCAGTTCTTCTCGTATTCGTCACTTGCATGTGGATCACTTTCCACGAGAGGCGCATGGCAGACGGGAAGCTGAAGCTTTTGACTCAACGGATCATCGACACGCAGGAGGAGGAACGCGCGAGGCTTGCCCGCGAACTTCACGACGGTGTTTCACAGAATCTGGTAGGGGTTCGCTATTCATTCGATCTCGCCTCGCGAAAAGTAAAGGCAGGTGCCGCCGACGCCGATGCTGCAATCGATCGAGGGATCGATGCACTCAACGACGCGATCAAAGAAGTCAGGGAGCTCTCGCACGAATTGCGGCCACGGATGCTCGACGATCTGGGCCTGACGGCTGCGCTCACCTCGCTTGGCAATCACTTCGAGGAGCGGACGGGAATTCCGGTCTCGGTCGAACCTTTGGGCTGCGACACCCTTAAGCCGGAAGCCAATACGGCCCTCTACCGCATCGCGCAGGAGGCGCTTGCTAATGTCGAGCGGCATGCCGCTGCCTCACGAGTCAGGATCAGGATCTGGAGTACCAAGGGACGTGTGCGCATGGCGATTTCCGATAATGGAAATGGCTTCACGAAGAAGGCTGAAGCGACGAGCGCGAACTATTCGGGCGGGTTGGGCCTCAGGAACATGCAGGAAAGAATGGCCCATTTTCGTGGAATACTGCTCATTCAGACGAACGAAAACGGTACGACCCTGACGGCAATGTTCCCGAAGTCGGCAAATGCAACGACGAAGYCCCCGAAGGCAGCATGAGCAACGACCGATCGATTTCCGTCCTGCTTGTCGACAACCACCCGCTTGTGCTCGAAGGCTTGCGTGCGGTCCTTGAAACCTACGAGCACATAAGGGTTGTCGGCACGGCCGCCGCGGTGGCGCAAGGTCTCGAACTTGCTGCGGTCGAAACACCCGACATCGTGCTCTTGGACATCAACATGCCGAAGATCAGCGGCATTGATGCCATCGAACTGTTCAGGAGTGCGCTCCCCTCGACGAAGGTCCTGATGTTGTCCATGCATGACAGTCGCGAGTACATTTCCGCCTCCATCCTTAGAGGTGCGGCCGGTTACATCCTCAAGGACGTGCCCAACGAAGAGATTGTTACAGCCATCGAAACCGTTGGCGCAGGGCGCACTTATTTTTCCACCGGTGTCTCGGACGCTCTCTTGCAGAGACAGCAAAAGGCAAAAACCGAACCGCTTCCGATCACGCCACGCGAACGCGAGATCCTGGCTCTTCTTGCCGCCGGCCACAGCAATCGGGCCATTGCGGGACAGCTCGATCTGTCGGTTGGCACGATCGAAACGCACCGCAAGACCATCAAGCGAAAGCTTGGTCTATCCACGACCGCGGAACTGACGCGGACCGCCATCGAGCACGGGCTGCTGGAACCCGATTGATCGCTATACCCACTACTGGGTAGTGGTCAGACGATTACCTTTTTCCATTATTGCGTCCCCAAACCACAGTCCGTAGGTCTCGTTGGCGGTCGCTGCTTGCGGCCTCGGGGAGGAATTTCATGGCCGGACTTCTAGCGCTTTCGCGCGCGATAGACGCGATCAACACATTTTTCGGTAAAGCAGTCTCCTGGCTTCTGCTTCTGGCCGTGCTGATCAGCGCAATCAACGCGACGACCCGCAAACTGTTCAATCTCAGCTCTAACGCCTGGCTCGAGGCGCAATGGTATCTCTTCTCCGCTGCCTTTCTGGTCGCGGCTGCCTGGACACTGATGAGCAATGAGCATGTCAAGGTCGACCTGGTATATGGTCATCTCTCCCGCCGGACGCAGCTCTGGATCGAAATTCTCGGTACGATTTTCTTTCTGTTCCCCTTCTGCCTCATCACCATCTACCTCTCCTGGCCGACGGTGGTCGAGAAATTCTCGACCGGAGAAATATCCAACAATACCGGCGGGCTCATCCTTTGGCCTGTCTGGGCGATGATCCCCTTCGGATTCGGGCTTCTAGCTCTTCAGGGTGTCTCGGAACTCATCAAGCGGATCGCGATCCTACGAGGCGACATGCCCGATGCGATCGCTCTGGCTGACGCGGAAGCACAGACACTCTAAGGGCCGGATCACCATCATGTTTGCATTCTTCGCGGAAAATCTCGCGCCGATCATGTTTCTTTCGCTGATCGTCGTGCTCCTCATCGGCTATCCGGTAGCCTTCGCGCTTGCCTTCGTCGGCTTCATCTTCGGCTTTGTCGGCATTGAAATGGGTCTTCTGCCCGTCAATCTCTTCGGCGCCATCCCCGACCGATTCTTCGGGCAGATGTCGAATGAAACACTGCTTGCGATCCCGTTCTTCACCTTCATGGGACTAATTCTTGAACGAAGCGGCATGGCCGAGGATCTGCTCGACACAATCGGACAGCTGTTCGGTCCGGTTCGCGGCGGCCTAGCTTTCGCCGTTATCTTTGTCGGCGCGATCCTTGCCGCCACAACCGGGGTCGTTGCCGCATCTGTCATCTCGATGGGCCTGATCTCTCTTCCGATCATGTTGCGCTATGGCTATGACCGGCGTGTTGCAGCAGGTACGATCGCCGCCTCTGGTACGCTGGCGCAGATCATTCCGCCAAGCCTCGTCCTCATCATTCTCGCCGACCAGCTCGGCCGCTCCGTCGGCGACATGTACAAGGGCGCGCTCGTCCCGGGGCTTCTCCTCGTTGCCGCTTACGCCACCTACATCATCACGATGTCAATCATCCGGCCGCCAAGCGTACCGGCACTGCCCGCCGAAGCGCGCACGATTAAAGGCTGGAAGCTTCTGCAACGCGTCATCATCTCGCTCGTCCCGCCGCTCGTCCTGATCTTCCTTGTTCTCGGCACGATTTTTATCGGTCTGGCAACGCCGACAGAAGGCGGCGCGATGGGCGCGGTTGGCGCGCTCGGGCTCGCCGCCCTCAATCGCCGTCTCGATCTGAAGATGGTCAAATCCGCGCTGTATGCAACGGCGAAGCTTTCCTCGTTCGTGATCTTCATCCTGCTCGGTGCACGTGTCTTCTCTCTTACCTTCTACGGCGTCAACGGCCACGTCTGGGTCGAGCATCTGATGACATCGATTCCCGGCGGCAAGGTCGGCTTCCTCATCGTTGCCAACCTACTTGTATTTTTCCTGGCCTTCTTCCTCGATTATTTCGAGCTGGCCTTCATCATCATTCCGCTGCTTGCACCCGTCGCCGATAGCCTCGGCATCGACCTGATCTGGTTCGGCGTGATGCTGGCGATCAACATGCAGACCTCGTTCATGCATCCCCCCTTCGGCTTTTCGTTGTTCTACCTGCGCTCGGTGGCTCCAACGCGGGCCTACAAAGACAGGATCACCGGCCAGACGATCCAGCCCGTTACCTCAGGCCAGATCTACATGGGCGCCCTTCCCTATCTCGGCATCCAGCTTGCCATGGTGATCATCGTTATCGCCTTCCCACAGCTTGTCACGCACTACAAGTCCGGTCAGGTCGCCGTCGATCCGTCCACGATCGAGCTCAACGTGCCGATGCCGGGCGAAGATGGGACCAATCCCTTTGGTACCCCTGCAGCGCCGTTCGGGGCCGAACCGTCCGAGGACGAAACCTCACCGCCTGCGCTCGACACACCGGCACCTGACTTTGGATCGCCGACGCCAAGCTTCGGCGCGCCGGAGCAGAACGGAAGCAATCCCTGAATGTCAGGCCACGGACACATACAAGATCGCTGTCGCAATCGAGCGGCGGTGCCATATAACCGAGGAGGAAGTCCATGACGACAGACCTAGGCCGCAGAAACTTTTTGACGAAAGGCGCACTGGCCGGCGCCGCAACAGTTGCTGGTGCATCGCTTGCCGCCCCGGCGGTCGCGCAGAGCACCCCGACTATCCGCTGGCGCCTGACGTCGGGGTTTCCAAACAACCTAGACACGATCTATGGCGGCGCGGTGGTGATGGCCGATGCCCTGAACAAGATCACCGAGGGCAAGTTCCAGATCCAGGTTTTCCAGGCAGGCGAGCTTGTGCCGGGTGCACAGGCGATTGACGCCGTCAAAGCAAACACGGTCGAGCTTGCCCATACCTGCGGTTATTATTTCACGGGCAAGGATCCGACCTTTGCCATCGGCTCCACCATCCCGTTCGGGCTCAACGGTCGTCAACAGAACGCCTGGCTCTATCATGGTGGCGGCAACGAGGCCTATAACGAGTTCCTTTCCGACTACGGTGTCATTGGCATTCCGGGTGGTGCGACCGGCGCGCAGATGGGCGGTTGGTTCCGAAAGGAAATTAAGTCGGTTGCCGATTTGAAAGGTGTCAAGATGCGTATCGCTGGCGTTGCCGGCGAAGTCATGTCACGCCTTGGCGTTGTCCCGCAACAGCTGCCCGGCGGCGATATTTATCCCGCTCTCGAGCGTGGCACCATCGACGCCGCCGAGTGGATTGGACCTTACGACGATGAGAAGCTTGGCTTTTACCAGATCGCCCAGAACTACTACTACCCAGCCTACTGGGAAGGCGGCCTGACAATCCACTTCTTCATTAACAAGGCACAGTACGATGGTTTGCCCGATGTCTACAAGGCAGCGCTGGACACAGCTTGCAAGGCGGCAAATGTCAACATGCAAGCGCTTTACGACGTGAAGAATACCGCGGCGATCCGCTCGCTCGTCGGCAAGGGCGTAAAGCTGCGTCCTCTTCCGCGCGACGTTATGGATGCGGCCTACAAGGCTTCCTTCGAGCTTTACAGCGAATACGGCCAGAAACATCCAGCCTGGGCAAAAATCTATCCCGGCTGGAAAAAGTTCCGCGACGAGAGCTTCGAATGGTTCCGCGTCGCTGAATATAGCTACGACAGCTACATGTACGCTGCTCAGGCAGCAAAGAAGTAGTGGAAAAATTGGAGCCGGGTCCATCCCCGGCTCTTCACCTTTGCAGCTGGCGGCCTAGCGGCGTCCACATTCATGCCCCTGCTCCCGTCGCTCCGCAACT
Source organism: Rhizobium sp. 01T417 (assembly GCF_056398905.1). Classification (NCBI taxonomy): domain Bacteria; kingdom Pseudomonadati; phylum Pseudomonadota; class Alphaproteobacteria; order Hyphomicrobiales; family Rhizobiaceae; genus Rhizobium; species Rhizobium sp. 01T417. The sequence goes on from NZ_JBFTQH010000036.1 coordinate 26,577, forward strand.
GGTGGCTCCAGCCAAAACTCTTCCGGGCAATTCAAACAAGTTCAGGCAGTCGTCATTCAGATCCAATCAGGGCTGACGGCTTATGGCTAATATGCCGGCGCCTTGACACGAGCCGTCGATGCGGAAATGCGTGCGGCTCTGGGCGAGATGCGATCGATGTCGCTGGTGCAGAGGGGCGATTATTGGGATCGAATGCGAGCCCAATGGCGGCAGCCCGGCCTTCCCCCGTTGTGACGGGCCAAAAGTCAAAGCGCGAGGCCAACGCCGGGTAGACTCCGGCGCGCCCGGAAAAAGCGGGCTGGAGCAATGCCAGGACATTCGCGCGACGCCCAAGATACCGATGATCATGCTGACCGCCGTTGCCGACACCGCGGACAGGATCGTCGGCCTGGAGATCGGTGCCGACGGCGCATTCGCAACTCGTTACGGCTGCGGAATCAGCACTTCACTCAGTCCGGCATGCCATCGTCGCTTTCGCAATCGTCATTGAGGACCGACCTTATAAAAAGGAGCTAGGGAGTGTTGCAAGCGCCCAACGCTCTGCTGTAGCTTGCCGAAAAATCAAGCATCGTTGGATTACACCATGGACTTTAAAAGAAGATGGCGGGCTTACCTGGTCGGCGGTGCTCTCGTGCTCATCGCGCTGGTCCAGTTCGCGGTGGTCGGCGCCGGAGCAGCGGGATGGTTCAACCACCATTGACGACCATCGTTGCAAACGGCTTTCGGCACAGAATGATTTTGTCGCATAATCCTGCGACGAAAGCCTTGCGCGAAGTCTCCGTTGCCGACCAGCCCTTGCGCTAAGTGCAAAGCGCGTCGCTTACCTGGCCAGCCCGTCAGCAATGCCTCCGGGTCTGCCCCGGCTACGACCGCAACAGGTTTGGGTGGAGTGATTGGCGAGATCCCAATGTCGCTTGGCACTTAATCGGGTCTTCCTCAATTTCTGTGGTTAACAGAGTGTTAGCACCACGACTGCTATCTGCGGGGATGCGGGCGCAATTGAAATGGTCCCCCGGCCCAGGGGTCAAGGGTTCTGGGTTGTACCCTTCAAAATGAAGAAAACTTAGTTGTTTCTGCCACTTCGAAACCTCTCGGTATCTGCCCGTATTGTGGAATGCAAAGCCGGCATCGGCACGGCTGGCACAACCGCCGCCTCCAGGATTTGTCTGTTCAAGGACGCTCGACCATATACCCGACCGGCCGATCAGTTTGACTGGCACCGCAAGTCGTTGTTCCCGACGGACTGACGACGACGTCACGAGCTTGTGAGGACATCTTCGGCAGTTGCGGATCAAGTCAATTCCAGTATCATTGCTGGAGCATGCATTAGGCTCGCAGCCGGCTGTGGAGGACAGATGGAAGCGTTCGTCCCTCGTCTAACAGAACTCGCCCATGGTGGCGGTTGCGGCTGCAAGCTGGCGCCCTCGGTCCTCCAGACCCTGCTTGCCGGTCAGCCGACAATGCTGCCCTTCATGCAGCTTCTCGTCGGCAGCGAAACGGCCGACGATGCGGCGGTCTGGCAGATCGACGACAAGACCTGCGTAATCGCCACTACGGATTTCTTCATGCCGGTGGTCGACGATCCGCGCGACTTCGGCCGTATTGCGGCGACCAATGCGATTTCAGACGTCTATGCCATGGGCGGGCGGCCGATCATGGCGCTCGCCATCGTCGGCATGCCGATCGATAAGCTGGCGCCGCAGACCATCGCCAAGATCCTGGAAGGTGGCGCCAGCATCTGCGCCGATGCCGGGATCCCCGTCGCGGGTGGCCATTCGATCGATTCCGTCGAGCCGATCTACGGCCTCGCCGTCATCGGTCTTTGCCATCCGGACGAACTTCGCCGCAACAGTGGCGCCCGCGCAGGCGACTCGCTGATCCTCACCAAGGGTCTCGGCGTCGGTATCTATTCGGCGGCACTGAAAAAGCAGGCGCTCTCACTCGCCGGCTACGACGAGATGATCGCCTCCACCACACTGCTCAACCGGATCGGCGCCGAGCTTGCCCGCGATCCAGATGTCCACGCACTTACCGACGTCACCGGCTTCGGCATTCTCGGCCACGGTCTGGAAATGGCGCGCGCCTCCGGGGTGACGTTGTCGATCTCGCTTTCGCGCCTGCCTTTCCTGCTGGAGGCCGAAGCGCTGGCGCGCGACGGTTTCGTCACTGGCGCCTCGCGCCGAAACTGGGAGAGCTATGCCGCCGAGGTCTCCCTGCCCGAGGAACTCAGTGACTGGCGGCGCGCGCTTTTGACCGACCCGCAGACATCTGGTGGGCTGCTGGTCGCATGTGCCCCAGACCGGGCGGACGCGATGGCAGGCACGATCCGCGATGCCGGCTATTCCTTCGCGCGGGTGATCGGCCATGCCGAGGCGGGAACCCCAGGGATCACGGTCACCGGCTGAGGGTCCTGCCCGACGAGCGACGAGGAGAGGTCCGAGGGAACCTGCTCACCTCGTCAAGCGTTTGCGCTGCATGACGGTCCAACCCGGGAAAGATGCCATGCGCGACCTGAAACCGCCGCAACACGCCGCAGCCCTTGCAGCCGCCCTTTCATTCCTTCTGCTTCTGCCGGCTGAGCTGAGTGCTCAGAACCAGCCCGTCCCCTGCCCCACCGGCGCCGGCAAGGCGCAACCGGCAACGCCCCCCGACCGCGCCAGCGCCGACGGCACCGCGCCTGGCAACGCCGGATCGACCGGCTGGACCGGTGGCACGGGCGGTGCCCACATCGGCACCAGCCCGCACGGCGCGACCGAGCACTCCAAAACCTGGCAGCCGCCAACCGCGCGGGGACTCGATCTGGCGATGGAGGTGCCACCGGAGTCGGCGAAGGATCCGCCGAATAATGGTTGTTGAATGAAAGCCTTGAGGGGCTTCCTGCCGCACGGCCTCGGCGCGATGGCACGCCGCCGCTCCACGTCTCCTTGTGGCGAGATGGCCGGCAGGCCAGAAGGGGTTTACATGCGATATCGGGACATGACAAAGAAAGGCTGGCGGAAGAGAATGGGAGTCGAACCCACCCGAGACAGCCTCGCTGCCCCACCCGGATTTGAAGTCCGGACGCCCCACCGGAGACGATGCTCTTCCGTTACTCAGGCGCCGCTTGGAGGCGGCGCGATGTCTTCCGCGGCTGGCTCGCGATAGAGGTCGAGCCGGTGCGGGTTGACGCGCCGCAGATCCCCGCGGCGGAATGTGATGCCCTGGCGATCGAAGAATTCAAGGATTTCAATGGCAACCTTTCTACCGTTGTTGACGCGGTCGCGGAAGAGGCCGGCGGTAAAGCCGTCCGCTTCAGCCCTTGCCGCAACATCGGCGATGATCTCGACCATTTCGGCCGTGGCCGTGCGCGTGAAGAAATGGTCGTGACGGATTTCGTCGACGCGACCCAAGCGAGCGGCGAGTTTCAGGACCCGCCGCAGGGTGCGCTCGTCCTCGCCGAGCATTTCGGCGAAATCGCGCACGCGCGGTGGCCGAAAGCGCCCCTCTCCTTGAAGATGCGGCAACAGTGCTTGATAAAGACCTTCCTCCTTCTCGCTCAGTTGCACGACATGGCCGGGCAGCCGTACGAAGGCGCCTTCGAGCGCCAGCCGGCCCCCCGCCTGCTCCGAGCGCAGCGCCTCCAGAAAGGCCGGTGCTGGCAGCCGTGGCATGACCTGGAGCCGCAGCCGCTCGCGGCCGATCCCCTGCAGGTCCGGATTGTCGGCATGGAAGACTGAGAGCCTTCGCTCAACGTCCTCGGAAAAGGCGTGCCGTTGCGCGGGGGAAAGCGCGAGGCGTGCCGGCTGGGTGGCGACGATGTGAGCAGAAGCCGCAGAGATCGCCGCCTGCAGTGCCTCCTCGGACAGCGCGCGATCGCGGGCAAAGGCGTCGAGATCGACGAGGTGAGGCGCGACGGCAAGCAGGCCCGCCAGCGCATCGGCCGCATTGCCGAGACCCGCTGCGTCAAGCACGGCCAGCCGCTCGGGCGCGCGGCGCTTGCGCAACGGCGCACGCAGATCGAGAAACCGGCCACCGCCGATCGTGTGCCTGGCGGAGACGTCGCGTAGGATGAAGCGATCGCCGACAGCGGCGGCAAGCGGCCGGTCGAGCACCAGCTGGACCTTCCCCCGCTCCCCCGGCTTCACCGGCCCCTCGAGCGGCACGATACGGACGTCCGCTTCGGCGCTGCCGTGATGCAGCCGGGCAGGCGCCCACTCGCCGACTGGCTTTGCCTCGCTCGCAAGCACCAGAAGTTCGGCGTCGATCCGCTCGGCCGGCGCGTGCAAGACGGGATCGACCACCATATCGCCACGGCCGATCGCCTGCTTGGATATCCCCTCGCCCGCAAGGTTCAGCGCGCAGCGTTCGCCAGCGACGCCTTGCGGCGCGGCGCGGTTCTGCGCGTGGATGGAGCGTACGCGGGCGTGGAGGCCAGCAGGCGTAACCGTCACCTGATCGCCGACCGAAACAGAGCCCGACAGCACCGTGCCGGTGACCACTGTACCGGCGCCCGAGAGCGTGAAGCAGCGGTCGACGGTAAGCCGAAAATTGCCGCCGGCAGGCCGAACGCGTGTGTCCATCTCGGCCATCGCCAGCCTGACCTTGAGGTCCGCGATGCCTTCGCAAGTCACGATCGAAACTGCGATGACCTCCGCCTCCGCAAGGCCGGTCAATGCCAACATGGCCTGGATGTCGGCCGTCGCCGCTTGACGGCGCGCGGCGTCGGCGAGATCCGCCTTGGTGAGCGCGACGATGCCTCGTGTCACGCCGAGCAGATCGAGGATGGCCAGGTGCTCCAGCGTCTGCGGCATGATGCCGTCGTCGGAGGCAACGACGAGCAGCGCATAGTCGATCCCTCCGGCGCCGGCCAGCATGGTATGGACGAAGCGCTCATGTCCGGGCACGTCGACGAAACCCGTGGTGCGCCCTTCAGCAAACTGCGCATAGGCAAAACCGAGATCGATGGTGATGCCGCGCGCCTTTTCCTCCTTTAGTCGGTCGGTATCGACGCCGGTCAGTGCCCGAACGAGCGTGGTCTTGCCGTGATCGATATGCCCCGCCATGCCGATGATCATGAGGGGGCTCCGAAGGCGGGAGCCACACACCTCTGCTCTGCCGGGCGTCCTTGCCTGAAGCCAGGGCTGCATTCTTGCAGCAATCCCTCCCCTCGCGGGGGAGATGTCACGAAGTGACAGAAGGGGACACTCCTGAAACGACTCTCAATCCAGCCCATGGCCCACCCGCGAAAGGCTGTCGAGCAAACCCGCCTCGTCGGACAGACACCGCAGATCGAGGACAAGCGCGCCCTCGGTCAGCCGGCCGATCACCGGGCGCGGGAGGGATCGGAGGGCGGCCGCCAGCGCCTCCAGCCGGCTGCCGCTGTTGCCGGCGATCCTCAGGCCGGCGCTTGGGATGGTGTCGACCGGGAGCGCGCCAGAGCCGATTTGACTGTGGCAGGCGCGGGTTTCCACTTGCAAGCCATGCTTTGCGACGATCGCAGCAACGGCAGGCCGCAGCCGTTCGGCTTGGGCGCGGATCTCCCCCTCGGGGCGCGAGAGCATGCGCAAGGTGGGCAGGCGCTCGGCCAGGCGGTCGGGGTCTCGATAGAGCTTCAGCGTTGCCTCGAGCGCCGCGATGCGGATCTTGTCGAGGCGCAGCGCCCGCTTCAGCGGATTGCGGTTGATCTCCGCGATCAGGTCCTGCCGCCCGACGATGAAGCCGGCCTGCGGACCGCCGAGCAGCTTGTCACCGGAGAAGGTGACGAGATCGGCCCCGTCGGCGATCGCCTCGCGCACCATCGGCTCGCGGGCAATGCCAAAGTGCGAGAGATCGACGAGCGTGCCCGAGCCGAGATCGTTGACGACCACGACTCCCGCCTCGCGAGCGATCGCGGCCAGATCTGCGCCGGACACCTCGGCGGTGAAGCCCTCAATGCGGTAGTTGGATGTGTGCACCTTGAGGATCAGCGCCGTGTCCGGGCCGATCGCCTTGCTGTAGTCGCGGGGATGGGTGCGGTTGGTGGTACCCACTTCGACGAGGCGCACGCCGGCGCGCTCCATGATGTCAGGCATGCGGAAGGCGCCACCGATCTCGATAAGCTCGCCGCGCGAAACAATCGCCTCCCGCCCCTCTCCCACCGTGCCAAGCGCGATCAGCACAGCGGCGGCATTGTTGTTGACGACGGTCGCGTCCTCGGCGCCTGTGAGGTCGCATAGCAGCGCCCGCAGGTGGCTGTCGCGCTCGCCGCGCTTGCCGGTATCAAGGTCGAGTTCCAGCGCTGCCGCCTCGCGCATGGCATCCACCGCGGCAGCAACCGCCTCTTCAGCAAGCAGCGCACGGCCGAGATTGGTGTGCAGCACCGTGCCCGTGAGATTGAAGAGCGGGCGAAGGTTCGAGCGATCGAGATACTCGAGCCTTGAGAGCAGCGAGGCGAAGACGTCGCCCGGCATCGGCAGGGTGCCGCCGGCGCGCACTCCCTTGCGGATCTCGCCAAGCAGGGCGCGCAGCGCATCCGTCACCATGGAGCGACCATGGCGCTCAACCAGCGGGGCGACTTCGGGAGTGTTGAGCATCTGGTCGACGGAGGGCAGCGCCCGCAGATTGGCAAGCTCGTGCATTGGCTTAATACCCCGCAAGGAAGGGGTGGAAACCGGCGCGCCGGTAGCCGGTGTCCTTCATCACGAGGTCGAGCCCGAGGCTCGCCACGTCGTCGGCGACGGCGTCGAGCGACGGGTTCTTGTTCTGGTAGAGGATCTTCATCCAACTCTGGCAGCCATCGCAGACCTCCGCCTTCACCGTCGCGTCCTCCTCGCCGGCCTCGACCGCCCGGTAGCCGATGCCCTTGGTGGAGCCGCAGGCGAGGCACTTGACGCGGACTTCGTTCCAGGAGGTGGCACAACAGGCGCAGACGGCATAGCGCACACCCTCGACGCCGTGCACGCCTGTCACCACGGAGGCGACGGGCTTGCCGCCGCAGGCAGGACAGAGGCCGACGTGAACCGGCACGAGCCGTTCGGCATCCAACGTTGCGGCAAGGCACACGGCATGGACCTGCGTGGCGGCGGCGACATAGAGATGCTCGGCAAGGTTCTCGCCAGTAAGCGTATCGGACAGCACGTTGGCCGAAATCTCGCCTGTCTTCTCCTCCCCCGAGGCCCGCAGGGCGGCAAGAGCGGCAGCGGCGGAAGCGGGCATCTCCAGCACGCCGACCGCTTCAAAAAACAGCGACAGCGTCTCGCGATAGGCCGCCGTTCCGGCCATAGCCCGCCGGTCGATCGGCGGCATCGCTCCCTCGCGCGCCCGTTCGATCGCGTCGGCCGGGATCGGCTCAATCGGCGACAGCCTGTCGGCAAGGCTTGCCTGGATGCGGGCAATGCCTGCCATGAAGAGAAGATAGGGCCGCAGCCGGCTAGCCTGCGCCAACGCCTCGAAGCGGGCGGCGCGCACTTGAAACGTCGCCGCCGGATTAGGCGTGAAGGCGAAGCGGGTCTTGGGGATGCGCCCGATCGCTAAGGGATCAGGCTGAATGGAAGATGCGGACATTTGACCTCGCGGACCAACCGGCCAAGTTTTAGAAAGTCCCTACGCGTCGTTCACGATACCAGTTAAAACACCCCCTCGGCCCTGCCGGGCTTCTCCCCCATAGGGGGAGATTGGCTGGGGGCGGATGGCGTCCTCTCCATCTACCCTTGTGGCGGAGATGTCACGAAGTGACAGAGGGGAAATGTTCCAGCACAACCGTTAATACACTCATTCTGCCGGATCGATCCTCCCCCGTCCAGCGAGTTCCTTCAGCCATTTGCGGTGATGCCGCCAGGCCCAGCCGCCGGTGACCGTGCCGCGGGTCATGGCGCGTAACGTTCCTCGTGTCCAGATTGCCGCGTATACGTGCAAGATAAAGAGCAGGATGATCAGCACAGCGCTGATCGAATGGATGAGGATCGCGACGCGTCGGAGCTCAATCGGCGTCGTTTCGCCGAAATATTGCTCCCAGATCAGAAGACCGGTCGAGATCAAGACGATGATGAAGAAGGCCATGCCCCAGAAGATCAGCTTCTGGCCGGGATTGTACTTGCCCATTTCCGGCAGCCGCTCCTCGTGGCCACCGACAACGTCGCCGATCTGGGAGGACCATTGCACGTCGTCCCGGTTTGGAAGATTGGCGCGCCAGAGTTGCGCGAAGAAGATGAAGAAAGAGAAGAAAAGCACGACGCCGATCCAGGGATGCAGCATTCGCGCATTCTGCCCGCCGCCGAAAAAACCCGTCAGGAAGTACAGCGAGGGGTGAAAGAACGACAGTCCGGACAGCGCGAGCAGGATAAGGCACGTTGCAGTGATCCAGTGGTTTAGCCGCTTGCCCGGCCCGTAGCGGCCGACAGTGATCGGCGGCCCCCGGTGGATTTCGTCTTCCGGGCTCAAGTCTCTCGGCTCGCTCATGTGTCCTCCTCGCGCGTCCCCGCTTGGTCGACGAGGCGCCCGGCATTCTCCTCGTCCTCAGCCTGCACGCGGTTAGGCTTGGCGAAGACACCGTGCAGGATCGCGCCGGCAGCGGCTAGCCCCATGACGGCAAGGCCGGCATATTTGGCGACGCCCTTCCAGACCTGGACAACCGGCGAGATGCGCGGATTATCTGGTAGGCCCGCATAGATATGTGGCTTGTCGGCGTGATGCAGCACATACATGACGTGGGTGCCGCCGACGCCCGGAGGGTCGTAGAGGCCGGCATTGTCGAAGCCGCGCGATTTGAGATCCGTGATCCGCTCCTCAGCGTGCGCCTTCATGTCCTCCTTGGTGCCGAAGACAATTGCCTGTGTGGGGCATGCCTTGGCGCAGGCGGGTCCCTGCCCTACCGCCACGCGGTCGGAGCAGAGCGTGCATTTGTAGGCGCGATGATCGACCTTGGAAATGCGCGGGATGTTGAAGGGGCAGCCGTCCACGCAATAGCCGCAGCCGATGCAGTTTTCGTGGATGAAGTCGACGATGCCGTTCGAATATTGCACGATCGCGCCCGGCGCTGGGCATGCCTTCAGGCAGCCCGGATCGGCGCAATGCATGCAGCCGTCCTTGCGGATCAGCCATTCGAAATTGTCGTTGTCCGGATTGATCCACTCGGTGAAGCGCATGAGTGTGAACATGTCTGCAGTTAGGTCGTGCGGATTGGTATAGGTCCCGACATTCTCTTCCATGACGGGGTTGGTGTCGTTCCATTCGATGCAGGCGGACTGGCAGGCCTTACACCCGATGCATTTCGACACGTCGATGAGCTTGGCAACGGGGGTGAGCTGCCGGGCAGGCGCCGGCAGTCTCGAGGTCGCCGACCGGCGGATGAGATCGGCTTCGGTGAGGTTCGCCTCCATCGGCTGGACCGGCGGATTGCTGACGGCGGTGCGCGGGCTGTCCATATCCATTAGGCAATACCCTCCCTGTCCTTCGGTGCCGTCGAGGGCTCGATGTTAACGAGGAACGCCTTGGATTCCGGCGTCTCGATATTGGCATCTCCAACAAAGGCCGCAAGGGAATTCGGACCGAAGCCCTTCCTTGCCGCGCCGGTGAACCCCCAATGCAGCGGAACACCGATCACATGCACCGTCTTGCCGTCGCAGGTCAGCGGCCGGATACGTTTCGTCACCATGGCCTTGGCCTTGACCGAGCCGCGCTTCGACCAGACCCGGACCCAGCCTCCGTTGGTGATCCCCTTTTCCTTCGCGAGTTCCTCCGAGATTTCCACGAAGAACTCCGGCTGCAGCACTGAATTGACGCGATTGTGTTTGGTCCAGAAGTGGAAATGCTCCGTCAGCCGATACGACGTGCCGGCATAGGGAAACTCGTCCGACGTGCCGAGTTGCTTCAGGTCCGTTTCGAAGATGCGGGCGACGGGATTACCGCGCATCTTCGGATTAAAAACGTTGGCGACGGGGGATTCGAACGGCTCCATATGCGCCGGGAATGGACCGTCACGCATCAGCCCGCGGGAGAAGAGCCGCGCGGTGCCCTCCTGGTTCATGATGAAGGGGCCGACGTCGCCGGGTTTGGCATTGGGCGCGATGTCGGGCACGTCGTAGCCCGACCATTTTGTGCCGTCCCACTCGATGATTTTGCGGCTCGGGTCCCAGGCCTTGCCTTCAAGATCGGCCGAGGCGCGGTTATAGAGTGTGCGGCGGTTGAGCGGCCAGGCGAAGGTCCAGCCGAGATAGGCGCCCGTCTCGTCGGGATCATAGTTGTCGCGCCGGGCCATGTTATTGCCCTGCTCGTTGAAGCAGCCGGAATAGATCCAGCAGCCACACATGGTCGAACCGTCGTCCCTCACCTGTGAGAAGTTCAGGAGCTGCTTGCCGGCAGGCACAATGACCTTTGCAGGGTCGGCGGGGTCAGTGAGATCAGTCAGTGCGCGGCCGTTAATCTCCTTGGCCAGTTCCTCGGGCGTCGGTTCCCCCGGATCGGCATAGTCCCAGGAGAGGTTGACGATGGGGTCGGGGAAGACGCCGCCGTCCTTCTCATAGAGCGCTTTCAACCGAAGGAAGATCTGCGCGAGGATATAGGTGTCATGCTTGGCTTCGCCCGGCGGCGAGCCGCCGGCCCAGTGCCATTGCAGCCAGCGGCCGGAATTGGTGAGCGAGCCTTCCTCTTCCGCAAAGCAGGTCGTCGGCAGCTGTATTACCTCGGTCTGGATGGACGCGGTGTCGACCGGGTTGAAGTCGCCATGGTTCTCCCAGAAGCGCGCCGTCTCCGTGTCGAGCGGATCCATGGTGACGAGCCACTTGAGCTTCGACAACGCCTTGGTGTTCTTCTCCCGGTTCGGGAAAGCCAGGATGGGGTTGAAGCCCTGGCAAAGATAGCCGTTGATCTTGCCGTCGAACATCAGTTCGAACACGCGCAGCACGTCGTAGGACGGCACGTCGAGCTTGGAGATGTAATCGAAGGCCCAGTCATTGTCGGCGCGGGCCGCATCCCCCCACATGGCCTTCTGGAAGGAGACCATGAATTTGCGGTAATTCTGCCAATAGCTCGTCTGGCCAGGGCGGAGCGGCTTGAAGAGCTTGGTCGACATGTAGGTTTCGAAGTCGGTGTCCTTTTCGGTCGGCATCGTCAGGTAACCGGTGAGAAGATGGGACATCAGGCCAACGTCGGTGAGGCCCTGGATGTTCGAGTGGCCGCGCAACGCGTTCATGCCGCCGCCGCGCACGCCGATATTGCCGAGGATGAGCTGCAGCATCGCCATGCCGCGGATGTTCTGCGAGCCGCTGGAATGCTGGGTCCAGCCGAGCGCATACATCGAGGTCATGGTCTTCGTCTTCGACGAACATTGCGAGATCATCTCAGCCACCTTCAGGAACTTGTCCTTCGGCGTGCCACAGATGCGCTCGACCATCTCAGGCGTATAGGGCGCCAGATGCTCCTTTAAAAGGTTCCAGACGCAGCGGGGATTTGCGAGCGTCGGGTCGGCGGTGACGAAGCCGTCTTCGCCGAGCACATAGTCCCAGGTCGACCGGTCGTAGTCGCGCTTTTCCGGGTCATAGCCGGTAAAGAGCCCGTCCTTATAGGCAAAGCCGTCTTTCACGATGTAGGGGGCGTTGGTGAAGGCCTTGACGTAGTCCCACTGCACCTTGTCATTGTCGATGCAGTATTTCATCACGCCGTTCAAGAAGGCGATGTCCGTTCCCTGGCGGATTGGAGCGTAAAAGTCCGCAACCGAGGCCGTGCGCGTAAAACGCGGATCGACAACGATCAGCTTGGCGCCACGATGGGCCTTGGCTTCAGTCACCCATTTGAAACCGCAGGGGTGAGCCTCCGCCGCATTGCCGCCCATGACGACGACGAGGTCGGTGTTCTTGATGTCGGTCCAGGAGTTCGTCATCGCGCCGCGGCCAAAAGTTGGGCCCAAACTGGACACCGTGGGGCCGTGTCAGACGCGCGCCTGGTTATCGAAACCGACTATTCCCAGGCTCTTGGCGAACTTGAAGGTCGCCCAGGCCGTCTCGTTGGTGGTCGCGGACGCGGCGAGCATGCCGGTGGTCGTCCAACGGTTAACGGCGAGGCCCGCCAGGTTTTTCGCCACGAAATTGGCGTCGCGGTCATCCTTCATCAGTCGCGCAATGCGGTCGAAGGCCTCATCCCAGGAAATGCGCTCGAACTTGTCCGCGCCGGGCTTGCGATGCATCGGATATTGCAGCCGGGTCGGCGCATGCACAAAGTCCTTCAGCGCCGCTCCCTTGGGACAGAGCGTCCCCCGGTTCGTCGGGTGATCGGCGTCGCCCTCAATATGGATGATGTTGGCCGTCTCGCCTTTTCTCAGGTCACCCTTGGAATAGATGATAACGCCGCAGGCGACGGAACAGTAAGGACAGGTGTTTCGCGTTTCGGTGGTGGTGGTCAGCTTGAAGGGCCGGACATGCGCCGCTTCCGCGGCCTCGGCCTCGTCAAACCCCATCGCGCTGAGAGATGTCGCCACGACCGTTGCGCCGGCACCTGTCAGGAAGTCACGCCGCGAGAGGTCTACAGTCATGGATTTACCTCCAGGCTCTAACTTGCTCATTGAAATCTACTACAGAAGCCGTCCTATTCAAAGAATCCCTTGTCGCGTTCCGACGGCAAAAGCACGGTGTCACGATTCAGGTTCAGGTTCAGGGTGCCTGACCGCAGCTTTGCCAGTTGCCTTCCAGCTCACGCGGCACGTTCTCGCTAAAGGCCAGAACGTAGGCCTCTTACACTATAGACGTCGCTCAACCCCTCCGGTTGAATGCGACGACGCCTGTTGATGTTTGTGCATGAGCAGCGCTGGATGAATTCCGTGGCGATGGCATGGCTTAGCCGAGCAAGCCCCGTCACGTATTGCGCGATCGGGAGGCGTGCAATGGCTGCTTGCTTGCCATCGCTCGCGATCGGAAATTCTAATTTATCACTGCAACGTGTCTACGCGAGTGACCACCGACATTCCTGGCCGCAACCTCGCGGCCATCGGTTGGTCATGATCAATGGCGATCCGAACGGGAAGTCTCTGGACGACTTTCGTGAAATTCCCCCTGCTGGGCGATGGCTATAGCGGCCTCGGCACGTTTCACCCCGCTTCGCCAGCTTTCAGAGTTGCCAGCGATTGCTCGGCCTGCCGGGCGTTTTCCTATAGGGAAAGACAAGCGCATGCATCCCCTCGTCGTCCAGGACTGCGAGCTTTAGTTCGAGCGCGAGCGGCGCTTTCAAAATCGGTTTCCACATCGAGGCACCTCTTGGAACGCTTTCGTTCCAATCGATACGATCAGGGACGTATGAGACGCCGAGCATGGCGGCAAGTACGGCCACAAATGATCACCAGCTCATTCCACATAGAACACCATGTTGCCGTTGCGTGCCCTCATGACCCACTCAATGTCGTCGGGCTTGAGCCCCTTGGCCTTGAGTTGCCCGACAAGCCACTTGTTCGACTTTGCCGCGTCTCTGATGGCCTTCTGGTGCTGTGCACTGTCGGGAGTTGGATGTGCACCAGTTTCCGAGAAGCTTGCGGTTCGATAGCTAACTACGGATAATCGCTTGCCATGATAGGTGCGAACATATTCCGGAAGACTTTCGCTCCAGTTCATCCTGCGATATTCGCGCCGGGTCTGTTGCGCATCGACCGGCCATGCGACCGTAGCGGTTGTGATTGCGATTCCAAGCAGTGCCGCTAGCTTCATCATTTCAATGCTCCTCAAAGGTGGTTTGCTGTGAACATAGCGTACGCCCAGCGGCAGGGCATCGAGCGTAGTCAATACCAGCCCAGATTTTGGGCGGACGTCCGATCTTAGACTGTTTGAAGCTAGCGTGGGGGCTATTGCCAACGCACATGATGGACGACCAGAAGGAATTACCCGGTCGGCCCACCGCTATCTGATGTCGTGCGCCTGTCCCGAGGCCCTCAGTTCTTCGAGAGTCTTGCCGACGCAGCTCCCCCAACGCACAGGTGGTGACCCAGTGAGTAAGCGACGTCGGTTTAGGAGTCGATAACGGGCTGGCTGCCGTGGGCCATACAGAATGAAAGCGGCCGTTGGTCAGCCCTCGCGTCGATAGCGAATATCGAGCCCTCTAGTTCAGTCGGCGCGTGAACATCCAGGCCGAGATTGGTAAGGTGACCGCGGCGATAATAAGCAGGGCCAACATGTCGGGGAGCATTTGGCTTACATGCGCGCCTTCGAGGTAAACGCGGCGGGTGATCGATATCGCGTATTTCAACGGATTGATCACGGTCGCGTATTGCAGCACCTTCGGCATGTTGTCCGTCGGCGACATCAATCCGGACAGCAGCATGAAGGGCATGAGGAAGAGGAAGCACAGGACCATTGCCTGCTGCATGTTTCCGGCGAGCGACGACAGGAACAGCCCAAATCCGATCGCGGCGGCCAGAAACAGAGCCAATCCTAGATAGAGCGCGGCAAACGATCCCGCGAAGGGAATCCGGAACCAGAACAGCGCGAGCAGCAGGACTACCGACGCCTGCACGATCCCGACGATCATCGATGGCACGGCCTTTCCGACCATGATCTCGGTCGCTGTGAAGGGCGCTACGAGGAGCTGGTCGAAGGTTCCTTCTTCGCGTTCGCGTGCCACCGACATCGCCGTCAGCAGCATCGTCATCATCATTGTTATGGTTCCGATCAGCGAGGGAACCATCGTCCAGCGAGTCTCTAGCTGCGCGTTGAACCAAGCGCGGGTGGTCACCTGAACCGCGCCGGGAGAGCCTTTTTGCGCCAGCCAATTTCGCGAGAAGTCTCCTATGATCGTGTTTGCATAACCTTGGGCGACGCCGCTGGTGTTCGAATTTCGGCCGTCGGCGATCACCTGGACGACCGAAGCTCCGCTGCTCTCAAGGTTTCGTTCGAAGTCCTGTCCGATGACGATGGTCAACACCACCTGTTTCTTGTCGAGCAAAGGGACCGCCTGGGCCGTCTGGGAGAGAGTCGCCTGGCGCTGGAAGACGCCGGAACCTTCCAGCTTTGCGACAAGGGCTCGCGACGTGGCGCTGTGATCCTGGTCGACCAGCGCATAGGGGACGGTGTCGAGATCGTAGCTGGCTGCGTAGCCGAAGATGAGGCACTGAAGGAGCGGCGGCAGGACTACGCTTGCGCGGCTTTTGGGGTCCTTCAGGATCACGAGGAGTTCCTTGCGGATGATGGTAAGGATTCGAAGCAGCGACGCCAGCATCATGCGATCCTTTTCGCGGTAAGTTTCACGGAGAGGCCAAGCAGCACGATAGCCATACCCGCGAGCACCGCGGCATTCGGTAGGATGACGCTCCAGATGTTTCCGGCGAGGAACAGAGTCTGGAGGAGCGTCACAAAGTAGCGCGCCGGAAAGATGTAGGTGATGACTTGGACGACGAACGGCATGCTGCGCGGATCGTACATGAAGCCAGACAGCATCATGGCCGGAAGAAAGGTTACGAAAAGGGTCACCTGGCTCGCGACGAACTGGCTCTTGGTCGCCGCGGAGATAACAAGGCCGAGGCCAAGGGCGACGAGCAGATAGAGCATTGAGACGATTGTGAGGATGGCCAGCGAGCCGCGAAATGGAACGCCGAACAGGAGCTTGCTCCCGACGACGCAGAGCGCCAGCCCCGCCAATCCCAGCAAGAAATAGGGGATTGTCTTGCCGARCAGGATTTCCACGGAGCGGACCGGGGTGACGAACAGCGCCTCGAAGGTTCCGCGTTCCCATTCGCGCGCCATTACGAGCGCAGTGAGCAATGCGCCAATCAGTGTCATCACAAGCACGATGAGGCCTGGCACCAGGAAATAGGTGCTGTCGTTCGCCTCGTTGAACCAGAGCCGGCTGACGATCGTGATCCCCGAAACCTGACCACCGCTCCGAGCCGCCTCCTTGGTCGCCCAGACGCCGACGGCGCCCTGTGCATACCCGAGCGAAATCCGCGCCGTATTCGAATCCGAGCCGTTGACGAGCAACTGGACCTCCGCGGTGCCGAGCTGGATCGAGCGCGCAAAGTCTCTGGGAATGCGAACGATCGCCCTGACATCGGCCGACATCAGCATTTTCTCGGCCTCCATCATCGTCTTAACCCGTCGGGGGGAAAAATAATCCGAGAGCTCGAAACTCGATGCCACGCCCCGCGCCGCCGCAGAATCGTCTTCGATGACGATCGCCACGGGAACATTCTTGATATCCAAGTTTATGCCGTATCCGAATAGCACTAGCAGAGCCACGGGCATGATGATGCCGATCGCGATACTGCTCGGATCGCGCAGAAGCTGCCAGCCTTCCTTACGTACCAACGCACGTATACGTCTTAGGGCCGAGCTAAGCCCACCTTGTCCCTGATCGCTCATGAGCCGCTCTCCTTGGATTTCTGCCGCTCCTTCTCCACGATCGCTATAAAGGCTTGCTCCATGGTCGGGGCTTCGTCTTCCGCACTTTTCGCACGAGCGCGGATTTCGAGAGGGGTGCCTTCTGCAAGGTTCTTGCCTGCGTCCAGAATGATGATCCGATCGCAGTACTCCGCTTCTTCCATGAAATGGGTCGTCACGATGACCGTGACACCCTGTTCTGAGAGTGTGGTGATCCGCCCCCAGAACTGCCGCCTCGCCAGCGGGTCGGCCCCGCTAGTCGCCTCGTCGAGGAACAGGATGTCGGGTTCGTGCAGCAGTGCTGCCGCAAGTGCGAGCCGCTGCTTGAAACCGCCGGGCAACTGTCCGCTCGGAAGGCCAGAGAATTGTCCAAGCTCGAACTGCGCCTTCAGGGTATTGATCCTGTCGCGCTTGGCGCGTCCCCGCAGTCCATACGCGCTGGAAAAGAATTCCAGGTTCTCATCGACAGTGAGTTGGGCGTAGAGGGAGAACTTCTGTGCAACATATCCGAGCCGCTGGCGTGCCTTCGCGCCCGCGGTCAAAAGGTTCGCGCCGGCTACCTGAAGCGTCCCGCCGCTCGCCGGAAGAAGGCCGCATAGCATTTTGAAGGTGGTGCTTTTGCCAGCGCCATTCGGGCCAAGAAGTCCGTACACCTCGCCCCGCTTCACCGCGAAGCTGACATGGTCCACAGCGGTAAAGTCGCCGAATGTCCGGACAAGGTCCCGGACTTCGACAATCGTTTCCTCGGAGAACCTGGGTCCGCTGGCATTCTGTGTCGGGCGCCGGGGTCGTTCGTCGCCGGCGGCATCGGCAAAGAGCATCATGAAAGCGTCCTCGAAACGAGGCTGCACCGCCTCGCTCTCGAGCTTCGTTCCCTCCACCTCGAGCGGTCGCTTGTCCTCTGCCGATTTGCGCACGACGCGAACGCGTCCGGCCTCCGGTACCGCGTCGACGACGCCTGGGAGAGAGAACAGTCGGGCTTGAAGGGATCGAGCCACCATGCCGTTCCTATCCCTCATCAGAAAACAGCAGCCGTTTGCCTTCTCAGTAATGTCCGTGGGTCGTCCTTCGGCGAGAACCTGGCCAGCATGCATCAATACGGCGTGTTCGCAGCGCTCTGCCTCGTCCAGATAGGATGTCGATACGATGACCGACAGTTCGTCTTCCTGGATGAGTTTATAAACGATCTCCCAAAGCTCCCTGCGAGATAGCGGATCGACGCCCACGGTTGGTTCGTCGAGGAGCAGCAGTTGCGGCGAGCGGACGAGCGTGCAGGCAAGCCCGAGCTTCTGTTTCATGCCGCCCGAAAGCTTGCCCGCCGGCCTTTCCTTGAACCGCCCGAGTTGGGTCATCTCAAACAGGCGTGGGTAGATTTCGTTTCTTTGTTTCTGTTCGATCCCATGCAGATCGGCGTAGAGATCGAGGTTCTCCTGAACGCTAAGGTCTTCGTAGAGACCGAAACGCTGAGGCATATAGCTGATCCTGTCCTGGACCTGCTGCGGCGACCGGACGACATCGATACCGATAACTTCGATGCTGCCGGCGTCTGGTGCGACCAGGCCGGCGGCCAATCGCAACAGCGTCGTTTTGCCCGCGCCGTCCGGGCCAACCAGGGCCGTCAGCTTTCCGCGCGCGACGTGAAGAGATATCCCGGCAAGGGCGTCGACCGGCTTGCCGGCATCGCGCTTGAAGGTCTTGCGTACGTCCTTGGCGACCAGCGCTGTCTCTTGGGCACTCATGGTCGACCTACTTCTGTGCTGTCGCCGCGCCGCCACTGCCGGGGTCCGGTCTTACGGTGGCTGGCATTCCGAGGCGCAGGACATTATCCGGATCGTCCACGTAAACGCGTACCTCGTAGACGAGACTGCTTCGAAGCTCCTCCGTCTGCACGGTCTTCGGCGTGAACTCGGATACCGAGGAGATGAAACCGATCCACCCCGGCATTGGCTTCCCCGGAAAGGAGTCGACGCTGACGGTGGCCTTCATCCCAGGGCGCAGCAGCCCGATTTGTGTCTCGGAGACATATGCGCGAACCCATTTTGGGCTAACGGTCGCGAGCGAAAACGCCGTGCGTGTCGGCGACGCCATCTCGCCCGGCTCGATCAGGCGCGATCGTACGATGGCCTCGACCGGGGCTATCAAGTCGGCTTCCGCAAGCTGTTGATGAAGGAGGGCGACGTTGGCGTCCGCCGCACGTAGCTGTGCCTCGGCTTCCTCGATGTCCTCGATGCGAGGACCTATCACAAGCAGGTCCAGTGCCTTCTGATTGACTTCTACCTTCGCTTCGGCCTGTTTGGATTCGGATGCCGCCATCTCGAGCGATCGCTGACTGGCGACGGCTCGAAGAGCAAGTGAGCTTTGGCGTTCATATTGCGCCCTGGCGTTCGCCGCCTCGACCTTTGCGGATTCGAGATTGGCGCGCGCCTGTGCAATATCCTCCGGGCGGCTGCCGTTCTTCAGCCGGGCAACGTTCGCGCGTTGACTTGCAGCCTGCGCTTCCGCCTGCGCCACCTGTGGACGGAGCCTGCTGGTATCAAGCCTGGCAAGCACCTGGTCCTTCTTGATCCGGTCGCCCTCCTCGACGAGGACTTCGGCGACACGTTCGCTGCCATTGAAGGCGATATCGACCTGCCGAAAATCAACGTTTCCGTAAAGACGGAGCTCGCCCGATCCGTTGCGGTTGTGGAGAAACCACCACGCAACACCTGCGATGGCGACAGCCAGTATGAGGATGATCACAATGCGCTTCATGGCTTCATTTATCTCCATGGGCTAATCGACTTCTTGGTCAAGGAGCTTCGGCACTTCTCTTGAGGAGGGACGAGACATGTTTTCCGCAACCACGGAGAAGAAGGCTAGCTTCCCATTCGAAAACGTCTCCGGAGTATTCTTGCTTCGAACAGGACCCAGGACTAGCGGAAGTAGTTGAGGAAATCGTCCCACAGATGTTCAGCTTTGTCCTTGGTCTCCAGCAGCTTGAGCATGTGGTGGGAACGCTCGTTGCCGAGATAGGGTGCTGAGGAAAACCATCCGCCATCGACCACGATGTCGGTCCCGGTGATATAGGAGGACTCGTCGCTGGCAAGGAACAAGGCAGTAAAGGCGATCTCCTCCGCCTTGCCGCTTCTGCGGAGCAGGATCGTCGTGTTCATCACCTTCGACTGCATTTTTTTTAAAAGCGGGTTTGAACTCATAGACGCTGTGAGGTCGGTCTCGATAAATCCGGGCTGGATGACGTTGCAGCGGATGCCCCAGTCGGCATAAATATATGCGGCCGACCGTGACAGTCCCTCAAGTGCCCACTTGGACGAAGAGTAGCCGGTGCTGAAGTTTCCGGCGATGCCAGCAACTGATCCGATGTTGACGATCGAGCCGCCGCCGGAGTCCTTGATCAGCGGAGCGCAGGTCTGGATTCCCCTCAGCGTACCCGTGACGTTAATCTCGAAAATCTTGTTCCATTCATCGATGTCGACCGTGGGGAGGCGAACAAGCGCATTGCTCCCGACGATGTTCATGAGCACGTGGAGCGCTCCTGCCTTGTCCTTTATTTCGGCTATGGCGGCGTCCCAGTGAGCTTGGTTCACTACGTCGAGCTCGACGAAATGCGCCTTCCCCCCCGCATCGTTGATCTCGGCTGCCAGGGCATCGCCGCGCTCCTCGCTGCGCCCGGCGATGAATACCGTCGCGCCTTCCTGTGCTAAGAGACGGGCGGATGCACGGCCCATGCCCCCATATCCCCCGGTGATCAAAGCCACCTTGTTCTCCCTCCTCATATGCACGCTCCTTCGTTCGGATTGCTCGAACTGACGCTGCCTCGTTATGCGGACTCGTGATGTGCTAGTATCCGGTAATCGACTTCCTTGTAGTCATGCTAGGATACCGCCAGCCCACGCAGAATTATCTCCGCGTGCTGAACGGCGAGCTGATCGAGATCGGGAGCAGTCGGCTTAGAACCGAACACCTCATGGAACAGAACGCCCATAGCGATCGGACCGAGGATCGAAAAGGCGTAGAGCTTCGGGTCACCTGGACGGATCTCGCCCCCCTCCTGCGCTCTGGTGATCATGCGAGCGACAAGATTGAGCATCCTTGCAGCCAGTTCGTCGTGCCAGACTGCCGCGAGGTCCGGAAATGCGCGGCTTTCCGTCAGGACCATGCGGGCCAATCCGGGAAGACGGGCGTCACCCAACCGGTGAGCGGCCCTCCCCAGCAACATCGGCACGAACTCGGCGAACGAACCCTGGAAGGCTGTCGCAGCATTCTCGACGTCCTGCAGATGGTTGACCAATACATGTTGAACCACCGCCCGGAACAGCGCTTCCTTGGTGTCGAAATACCGATAGAGCGTGCCCTTTACCACACCCGCGCGGCGAGCGACGTCGTCCAATTTGGCGTTGGCAAATCCGCTTTCGACGAATACGTCCATAGCGGCATTGATGATTTCTGCCGGTCGCGCGTCCTTGCGGCGCCTCCATTTCGGCTTATCGTCCAAGTGCGCCTCCAAATGACCTCAAAGTCATTTGGCGTGCGAGTTTGCCTTTTCAACCTTCGGATATCTCAAGAGCGAGTATTTATTCTTGCCGGACCGAAGGCAGCTTCTGACGCAAGCAACGTTGCCCAGCGAACCAGCAGTGCCAGCGGCATCGTAAACTTAACGGCAAAGTGGCCGCAGAACACAACGCCGGCTTATTTTTGTCTGTCATGCCCGAGCGATTTTCTTCCACAGGTCCATCGCTGCTGCACGCAGTTCGCGATGATGGCTGGAGGTGATGTCGTGGCGCGGGATGT
>NZ_JBFTQH010000037.1:0-47656 GCF_056398905.1 Rhizobium sp. 01T417
TTGGTTCGAGAACCGAAGGGCGAGGAACCACCTGTCCAGCGGAAGCACGAGATTTAGCCGATCGGCGAAAACGTCGATCAACACGAAACCGAACCCAAGGAAAAGCTGCCAGTTGAAGGCGTTTTGCCCCTTGTGTTCTTTCATTGGAGAACATCATGGACACCGCGATGCTGATTGGGTCCCGTTTCGAAGCGGGCACGGAAACGGAAGAGCACATCCTGAACCCGAAGACGGGCGAGACCGTGCTTGACCTGCCGGAAGCCTCGCTTGCCCAGATCGACGCTGCCGTCGACGCCGCAGAATCCGCATTCCAGGACTGGTCGCAGACGACACCGGGCCAACGCTCCAGCTACCTCCTCAGGATCGCCGATGCGATCGAGAAGGACGCCGAGGGGTTTGCCGCACTGGAAGCCCTGAACTGCGGCAAGCCGATCAATGCCGTGTTGAACGACGAAATCCCGGCAATCGTCGATTGCTACCGCTTCTTTGCAGGCGCCGTCCGCAATCTGCACGGCCCCGTCGCCGGCGAATACCTGCCTGGTCATACATCAATGATCCGCCGCGATCCGGTCGGTATCATCGGCTCCATCGCGCCGTGGAACTATCCGCTGATGATGATGGCCTGGAAGCTGGCTCCGGCAATCGCCGGCGGCAACACCGTCGTCTTCAAGCCCTCCGAACAGACGCCGCTCACCGCACTTAAGATGGCGAAGCTGCTTGCCGATATCCTGCCGGAAGGCGTCGTCAACGTCATCCTCGGCCGCGGCGAGAGCGTCGGCAATGCCCTGATCAATCATCCGAAGATTTCGATGGTCTCGATCACAGGCGACGTCGCTACCGGCAAGAAAGTTCTGCAGGCAGCCGCCAAGACCGTGAAGCGCACCCACCTGGAACTCGGCGGCAAGGCGCCGGTCATCGTCTTCGACGACGCCGACATCGACGCTGTTGTCGCGGGCATCCGCACCTTCGGCTACTACAATGCCGGCCAGGACTGCACCGCCGCCTGCCGCATCTACGCCGATGCGAAGGTCTACGACAGGTTCGTCGCCGACCTCTCCTCAGCCGTCTCCTCGATCAAGTTCAATCAGGCCGACGACACCGAGAACGAGATCGGCCCACTGATCTCCAAGCGCCAGCGCGACCGCGTCGAAAGCTTCGTCGCCCGTGCGTCCGAACACAAGCACATGGAAATCACCACCGGTGGCAAGACCTCCGGCGACAAGGGCTTTTTCTACACGCCGACGGTCGTCGCCGGCGCCACGCAGGATGACGAGATCGTTCGCCGCGAGGTTTTCGGTCCGGTCGTTTCCGTCACCCGCTTCACCGATGTCGAGGATGCCGTCACCTGGGCGAACGACAGCGACTACGGCCTCGCTTCGTCGGTCTGGACCAAGGACATCAGCCGCGGCATGAAAACTGCCGCCCGCCTGCAATATGGCTGCACCTGGATCAACACGCACTTCATGCTCACCAACGAAATGCCGCATGGCGGCCTGAAGCAATCAGGCTATGGCAAGGACATGTCCGTCTACGCACTGGAGGACTACACCGCCGTCCGGCACGTAATGATCAACCACGGTTGATCCCGCGCGGCCGGGCCGACGGGCGGGCCGTAACCTGCAAACAAGAACATGCAACAAAAGGGGAGTCGAAATGAAACGCCGTACCATTCTTGCCGCCTTCGGTGGCATCTGTCTCGCCTCGACGCTTTCGGCCATGCCGGTCTATGCGGCCGATCAGACGCCGGTTGAGGTCGTTCAACAGTACCTGGCCGCATGGAACGCCCACGATGCCGGCAAGGCCGCTTCCTATTTCGATGACAAGATCAGCTACTACGACGCATCGGTTGGCAAGCCGACCGTCGGCAAGGCCGAGGCCAAGGCGGCCGTGATCGACAACTTCATGACCGCTGCGCCGGATCTGAAATGGGAGATGCGGGGTGATCCGATCGTCAGCGGAAACAAGGTTTCCTTCGAGTGGACCTTCTCAGGGAAGAACAGCGGTCCTTGGGCCGATGGGACCAAGGCAACCGACAAGTCCTTCTCCTTCGACGGTGCCTCGGTCTTCGTCATTGAGAACAACGTGATCAAGCAGCAGTCGGACTACTACGACGCCCTTGGCTTCTACAAGCAACTGGGCCTGATGTAACATGGCAATCCGGCCGGCGGCGCTCCCCAGGGGCGTCGCCAACGCTTTCAGCTACCGCTGCGGGCTGCGCCCACCGGTTGCGTAAAATATGGAACAAATTTCCTCGCCCTGCGTCATCTAAACGATGAGCAAAAAGGAAAAAATCCATGCTTAGATGGGCTCTCATATTCTTCGTTATTTCGCTGATTGCCGGTTTCTTCGGCTTCTCCGGCATCTCGGCCGCAACGGCAACGATTGCTCGCGTTCTCTTCGGCATCGCGCTGGTGATCTTCCTGATCTTCCTGATTCTGGCGCTGATGGCCGGCAATGCGGTGCTTTAACCTGCCGCCGCGCGTTGGGCGGCAAAGAGAGGCACCGAGTCCTTGAAGCCTTTCAGGGAAACAGCTCCCAGACCCTGGAAGGCAAGACCGCGTGCTGCCGCTTCCGCGGCAGCACGCGTATTGAGGCAGACAAGTGTTTGGGACGGCCCGGCAACGGCCGAAACGCGCGCCGCGAGATTGACCGTCCGGCCGAAAATATCCCCGTCACGAGGCACAACCTGCCCCGTTGCTACACCGACCCGCACAGGCGGCAACTCATCCAAACGGCTCTGCTCCACCAGCGATAGCGATGCTTGCACCGCCGAGGCTGCATCCGGAAACAGCATCATGACGCCGTCGCCCAGTGGCTTGACGATACGTCCGTCGAACGCGCATGAAAGCCGTTGGGCGATTGCTTCAAAACGGGCGGCCTTCTCGGCGGCAGACACATCGCCAATCTCACGCGTCAAGCCCGTGAAGCCGGAAAGGTCGGCAAAGGCCACGGCCGGCAGGCTGTCCTCGTCGCCAGGCTCCAGCCCGTGTTCGCGCAGGGCATCCTGCAGCCTTCCGACGATATTGTCGAACACCGCCTCCTCCAGCATCCGCCGCTGCAGCAGGAACAGCATCCGGAAGCCGATCCGCTGTAGTGCCAAGCGCTTGGTGGCGGCAACCTCGAAAAGATGATGGTAGCTAAGGCCCGCATTCAGCATCGGCTCTTCGACCTCGCCGCGGAAGAGGTCGCGCATCGTGTCGACACAGCGGCGAACCGACTGACCGAAAACGCGCAGCACCCGCTCCATCCCGACAACGGAGGCACCAAGCTGCCTGCACTCCGCCAACAGCCAGATAAATTCCGCATCGTCCTCGCGAAGCGGTTGATCCGCTGAAAGCGGCGGCAAGCTGGCGCATGCCCTTATGCCATTCAGCTCGTCGAGATCCAGTTGCCCTGCCGCCACCTCGGCCGAAACAACGCCTCGGTCATCGCTACGGGCTCGAACATCAGCTGATTGGCGAACTCCAGAGTAAAGATCCGCCGCCTCAGACCTTCCGCCAGCACATCGAGGCTGATGCCGGCTTCCTGCAGGGCAACTATCAATCGGAGCCGGCTGACATCGCTTGCGGCATAGCCTGTGTATCCAGGACCAATGATCTCTAGGCGCTCGAGATCACGCAAGCGGGCATCGTCACAGCCGGCAAGGACCAACAATCTCTCACACGGCAATGCTTCCATCACGGCAACCTCTGGGGGATGAGATTGCTTCATACATCAAATCCGTGTGTCCCTCCACGCAGCCAAAGGCGTTAGAGCAGACTTGCTCCGACATTGATGGCAAGGGCCAGGATCGTCGTATTGAACAGGAATGAGAGGATGGAATGCAGGAGCGTCAGCTTGCGCATGGTGACCGATGTCGTCGCAACGTCGGCCGTCTGTGAGGCAACGCCGATCGTGAAGGAGTAGTAGAGGAAGTCCCAATAAATAGGCTCGTCATTGCCTTCCGGAAACTTCAGCCCTTCCCCCTTGGCCTCTCCGCCATAGAAGCGATGTGCGTAGTGCACCGTGAACAAGGTGTGCAGGAATGCCCAGGAGATCAGGATCGTGGCGATTGCACCAAGCGATCGTACGAGCGCCTCGCTTGCGTCAGCCCCCTTGGCTGCATGAAGTTCCAGCGCGATACCGGCAATGCTGGCGAGCGCCGCCAAAATAGACAGCGCCATGAGGAAGACGTCTGAAAGGTCGAGATCCTCAGCTCTCTCGCGGATGCTAGCGACGGTCGCGCGCAGCATTCGGCGCCAGGTGAGCGCCGTAAAGACGATGGCGCCGGCGTTCCAGCCAAAAATCAGGTTCTGCGGATTGACCTCGCGGCTGGTGAGCAACAGGAAAGTCACGAGTCCAGCGGTCACGGCGACGACGAACACCATGTGTCTGCGTAGTTGCTCCATGACCTGACTTTCCCGGCGCCCAGCGTCTGCCGCCGTCACAATCCTACCGCTGCAAGATTGCCTTTGATATCAGTTTGATGGCGGCAGGAGCAATATGGCTTTAGCCGGTCCAGCCGCCATCGACGACATGGATCTGGCCCGTCGTGAAGCCTGCCTCGTCACCGGCAAGATAGGTCACCAGAGCGGCGATCTCCTCGGGTGTGGCGATGCGACCCATCGGCTGGCGGGCGATGAAATCCTTCAGTGCCTTTTCATAGTCGCCGGTCGCACGCAAGCGCTCGTGCAGCGACGGGCTGTCCACGGTACCGGGGCAGATCGCATTGGCGCGGATACCCTTGGCAACAAAGTCGGCGGCAATTGACTTGGTGAGGCCAATCACGGCTGCCTTCGATGCACTGTAGGCAAAGCGATTGGGAACGCCCTTCACACTGGAGGCGACCGAAGCCATGTTGACGATCGACCCCTTCCCCTTCTCCAGCATCCCGGGAAGGAAGGTACGGCAGGTCGTATACATCGCCTTGGCATTCAGGTTAAAGGAAAAGTCCCAGTCCTTCTCCTCGCATTCGAGGATCGAGCCTGCATGAACGAAGCCTGCGCAATTGAAGAGAACGTCGATCGGGCCGATCGTGGCTGCGAAGGCACGGACTGCGTCGCCATCGAGCGCATTGAGGACATGCTTCTCGGCGCCTTCCAGGGTGGAAATCGTGTTTTCGTTGATATCGGTCGCATAGACATGCGCGCCGAGTGAAATGAAGCGCTCAGCGCTTGCTCGACCGATACCCTGACCTGCCGCCGTGATGACGACTTTCTTGCCTTCCAGACCGTGGCTCATACATCCTCCCAAATTCCGGCGCTTGCGGCGCATTCATTCATATGCAAACAATATATTCAGATTGGCGTCAACCTGATGGAGCGAGGTTTGCGCCGGAAGCCTAGTTGATCTTGTGTGGCCGGGCATGAAAAATCTGGTGGCCGAAAAGCCAGTCGGCGCCGCCGCCGCACCTTGCGGCAAACAGCATCGCATGAATGGGAGGAACCGCATGCACTTCGACACACACCTGCACATCGTCGACCGGCAGGCGCTCGACTATCCCTGGCTCTCCGGCGCGGGTGATCTTAATCGTGACAATCTCTACGAAGACTATGCGCGCGATGCGCTACGCTGCGGCATCTCCAATGTGCTGCACATGGAAGTGGACGTTGCACCGGCGCGTATCGACGACGAGACGAATTACGTCAGGGAAGTCAGCCGCCGCCAGGGCAGTCTTGTGCGTGGCGTCATCGCCGCCTGCCGGCCGGAAGAGGATGGTTTCGCGGCCTATCTGGAGCGATCGGCTGCCGATCCCTTCGTCAAAGGCTTCCGCCGCGTCCTCCACGTGGCCCCGGACGACACAGCCGCCCGACCGCTGTTTCGCGAGAACATCAAGCGCCTCTCCGGCACCCGCATGACGTTCGATCTCTGTGTCTTCCCGCATCAATTCGAGACCATCCTCGCGCTGGTCGATCACTGCCCGGATGTTCGCTTCATTCTCGACCATTGCGCCAACCCGCCGATCAAGGATGGGATGAGCGACGTCTGGCGCAAGGGCATCACGGAATTCTCCCGCCGCTCGAACGTGACGGCAAAGATTTCAGGCGTCATCGCCTATGGGGATCTCGAAAACTGGTCGGTCGAGAGCCTCCGCCCGTATGTCGAACATACGATCGGCAGCTTCGGTTGGGATCGCGTCGTCTGGGGCAGCGACTGGCCCGTTTGCACGCTCGGCGGCGGGCTGGCACCCTGGGTCGCTGCCACCCATGCGCTGACCTCGGGCTGCAGCCCGGAAGAGCGCGACAAGCTCTATCAGGCCAACGCCAAGCGCATCTGGTCGATATGACACGAAAAAGGGCGGCACCGAATGGCACCGCCCTTCTTGGTTGGAGCGCTCGTAAGCCTTAAGCAGCTGCGAGCTGCAGTTCTTTCTGAACGTTGCTGCGAAGCGTACCAAGGTCCTTGGCGAAGGCACGGATGCCTTCGGCGAGCTTTTCGGTCGCCATCGCGTCTTCGTTCATCATCCAGCGGAAGATCTTTTCGTCGACGGTGATCTTCGGGGCAGGCTTCGTCACATCAGGCGACAGCTTGCGCTCGAGCTTGCCCTGATCGTTGGAGAGTTCGTCGAGCAGGTTCGGCGCGATCGTCAGGCGATCGCAACCGGCCAAGGCTTCGATTTCGCCGGCGCTGCGGAACGAGGCACCCATGACGATCGTCTTGATGTCGTTGGCCTTATAGTAGTTGTAGATGTCGCGGACGGAGATGACGCCCGGATCTTCCTCAGGCGTGAATTCCTTGCCAGTCGACTTCTTGTACCAGTCGAGTATGCGGCCAACGAACGGCGAAATCAGGAACACCTTGGCGTCAGCGCAGGCAACCGCCTGGGCCTTGGAGAACAGAAGCGTCAGGTTGCAGTCGATGCCTTCCTTCTGCAGGATTTCGGCGGCGCGAATGCCCTCCCAGGTCGAAGCCAGCTTGATGAGGATGCGGTCACGCTCGATGCCGCGTTCCTTGTAGGCAGCGATGATCGAACGGGCCTTGGCAAGCGACGCTTCGGTATCGAAGGAAAGGTCCGCATCGACTTCGGTTGACACGCGGCCCGGAACGAGCTTCACGAGCGCAGCACCGACGGAGATCGCCAGGCGATCGGCAACGGCGGCGGAAACGGCCTCCGGATTGCCGCCCTGCTTCTTGCCCCAGGCAACAGCTTCCTTGACGGTATCTGCGAACATCGGCGTACCGAGTGCCTTCAGCACGATGCTTGGGTTCGTCGTGCAATCGACGGGCTTCAGACGGGCAACAGCCTCGATGTCACCGGTATCGGCAACGACCGTGGTAATCTCGCGGAGGTGGTCAAGCTTGGATGTCATGGTTACTGGTCCTTTTGACTTGAGCTGCGCGCCGATGCGAACTTCGCCCGGCAAATAATCTACGAATGGGCAGTCTGCGAGCCGCCTGTGTAAGCAGCGGTCGCGTCATCCCCGCGAAACGGCGTCACGCCTCGGCCGCCAAGTGCCGATGGGACGTCCCGCTTACCTGCACATTACCTCCTCGGTCGCACGGATGCGACTTCTTGGCGGCGACTATCACTATTCCCCGCCAGATATGTCAAGGACATTTGTGCATTTCAATTGACATAAGTGTCACACCCGTCATTATCGGCGGAACAACGAACCTGTCCTGGCTTGATGATAGATCTAGGGCGCAATTCGCTCCGGAGGAGATGTGGTCAAGCTCAAACGTGGCACGCATACGGCTTATTCCGAAGCATCCTCCCTTAGGTTGCGTGCGGCTTGGCTCTATTACAATCAGGGACTGACGCAGAAGGATGTCGCCGAACAGCTCGGCATCAGCCGCACGACCGTGATCCGCCTGCTCGACGAGGCGATGAAGCGCAGCGAAGTGCAGATTTGGATCAACGACTCGATCGGCGATTGCGTCGAACTTTCGGTAAAACTCGAGCGCGCCTATGGCCTCGACGAAGCGATCGTCGTGCCGGCGCCGGCGCAGCCTGACGCCAACTCGCTGGCAAAAAGCGTTGGCCTTGCGTTGGGACAGTTCCTCTCCGAGGCCATTCCAGACGACTACACAATCGGCGTCGGCTGGGGCCGAACCATGACGGCTTCGCTCTCAAGCTTCCGGCCGCCCCGCCGCGACAATTGCAAGGTCGTCTCCCTCCTCGGAGGCGTCGTCGCCGTCCACCAGACGAACCCGATCGACTACACCTGGCGCCTCGCGAGCCAGCTCGGCGCCGAATGCTATATGTTCCTTGCCCCGCTTCTGGTGGATTCTACGGAAACGAAGCGGAACCTCATCGAGAAATGTGGCCTGGACACGATCTATCGGCTGGCGGAAACGTTGGATCTCGCGATCGTCAGCTGTGGCGACATCGGCCCGCACTCTACCTCCCTGTCGGAAGGGTGGATCTCGAAGGCCGAGCTGCAGCAGCTGATCGACGCCGGCTGCGTCTGCGACACGATGTTCAACTTCCTCGACAAGGACGGCAACACGATCGATCACTCGATCAACAGCCGCGTCATGTCCGTGGATCTCGACACATTGAAGAGGGCCAAGCACATCGTGCTGTCATCCGGCGGCACGCATCGCGCGGTCGCAATCCGTGCCACCATCAAGCGGATCGGCTGTAACACGCTGATCACAGACGAGGGTGCCGCCAAGGCTCTGCTGGGCCTGGCAGAGGCGGCTTAGGGGCGTTTAGCCAGCATCCGCTATCGCAGCTGGCACAGATGCGACAGTTGCGATTGCGCCCAGTTGCGCCCGAAATCCTGGGTATCCGGCAGTGCCGATAAAAGACTTCCGATCTCGCCATCGATTTCTAGATGGGTGTCCGTGATCCTGCATGCACCCACATCAAGGGCGACGGTGGCAACAACCTTGCCTTCCACCGGCGCCATCTGGAAGAGCGAATTGTCGCCAGTTTCGCAGGTCAATAGCGCCGTCGCCCTGATGGATGCGAGACTGTCCCCCGTCGAACAGACATCTGCAGACACAACCTTGAAGCTGCTGGTTCGATTGGGTCCCACGGGAAGCTGTTCGCATAACTGCGCGGTCGATATCGCGCGCGCCACATCCGGCCATTCCGGGCTACTCATCGCCGATTTGCAGCCCGCCCAGGCCGGAACCAGCGACATCGCAAGCAGGCCAACGGCAATGCCGACGACCTTGCATGGCTTTTCTCCAGGGTTCATTTCCGCCTCCTCGAGTCCCAGCCATGGAATCAAGCAGGTGAATCCTGAGTTTTTGATGGCAGGACTCCCGAGGGAGGAAGCGTATCCACAGGTTGGATCGATGCGTCGCCGCGATCAGGCGTGCGCCGCCTCCCAGCCGAGCATGGCCCGCTTGCGCGTCAGGCCCCAATGGTACCCCGTCAACGCCCCGCTTTTGCCGAGCGCGCGATGGCAGGGAACCACGAAGGAAATCGGATTGGCGCCGACCGCCGCACCAACCGCGCGCATCGCTGTCGGTCGGCCGATGTCGTGGGCGATGTCGCTGTAGGTGACGGCCTTGCCGAAGGGGATCTTCAGCAGGCTTTCCCACACCTGCACCTGGAAATCGGTGCCGATCAGCACGACACGCAGCGGCTGGTCCGATGTCCAGCGGCCCGGCTCAAAGATCCGCGTTGCGTAAGGTGCCGTCGCTTCGATATCGTCGACATAGGTCGCATTCGGCCAGCGGCATGTCATATCATCGAGACACGCGGCCTCGTCACCGTAATTGCTGAAAGCAAGCCCCGCGAGGCCACGGTCCGTCGCCATCACAAGCGCAACCCCAAAGGGTGAAGGATGGAAGCCGTAGCGGATCGTCAACCCACCGCCTTTGGCCTTCCATTCGCCGGGCGACATCGCCTCATGCGTGACGAAGAGATCGTGCAGGCGGCTGGGGCCGGACAGCCCGACCTCGATCGAGGTCTCCAGAAGGGGCATAGCTTCCTCGCGTAGAAGCCGCTTCGCGTGGTCGAGCGTGACTGCCTGCAGGAAAGCCTTCGGAGACAGGCCGGCCCACCGCGTAAACGTCTTCTGCAACTGCGTCGGCGACTGATTGAGCCGCGCTGCGATCGTCTCCAACGACGGCTGATCGCGATAGTCCTCGGTGATGAGTTCGATCACCTGGCGCACGGTCTCGTAATCAGAGCCATCAGGCGTGATGTCTTTGTTCAGCTTGGCTACCATATTCATGATCTTTCTCCTTGTACCAAGGAGATAGTCAAGTGACCCCTCGCAAGCCACCCGATTCTTGCGTGCCGGTCAAATCCGTTGTTTGACGGTGGCAAGCGCCCCCTTGAAGGCCTTAGCGAAGCTCTCGCGATCATCGGGATTGAGGAAGGAGCCGATATCCGTGCCCCTTCCTTCGCCGGAAATATACATGGAAAGAATGCCTATCTCCTGATGTCTGCGAACGAAGAAGCGCGTCCAGAAGGGATTGAAGTGATGCTCGATCATCCGACCGGAGGGCGCGAACTTGCGGACGGAAATATCCGTACGCGACACGGTCACTTCCTCCCGCGCGCGGCCAGACCGATAGTTCAGCCAGAAGGCGCCGTAGAGGAGCAGAAAATCAAGCCCGAAGAAGAAGCCGATCGGCCAGGCGCCCGTCACGACGAAGAACATGCCATACAGGCAGCACACTGCGCCGGTCAAAAGCAGCAACACCTTGAAACCCTTGCGGCCAAGCGACCGGTAAGGAAAAAGCTCGGCGGCAAAAACAGGTTGTTCGTCGGCTTTATCGGCGTTGCTTTCCATCATGGCTGGCAAGTATAGGTTTTCCATGCCAACTCCGAAACTCAAATCCGCCGTCACATCGTCGCAGAACTCAAAAGTGATCGTTCGCCAGAAGAAGCCGGCAACGGTCCGTTCTGCCTATTCCGAAGCCGAGCGCGAGGAGATATTCCGTCGCTTCTCCATCCAGCGGCCGGAGCCGAAAGGCGAACTGGAACACACGAACCCGTTCACGCTCGTCGTCGCTGTAGCCCTCTCCGCCCAGGCGACGGATGCCGGCGTCAACAAGGCGACACGCGCACTCTTCAGGGTTGCCGACACGCCCGAAAAGATGCTGGCACTCGGCGAGGAGCGGGTGCGCGACTACATCAAGACGATCGGCCTCTACCGCAACAAGGCGAAGAACGTCATCGCTCTCTCACAGATGCTGGTCGAGAAATTCGGCGGCGCTGTGCCGCAAACGCGTGACGAGCTGGTGATGCTCCCCGGTGTCGGCCGCAAGACCGCCAATGTCGTGCTCTCCATGGCTTTCGATCAGGCGACGATGGCGGTGGACACACACATTTTCCGCATCGCCAACCGAATCAAGCTGGCGCCGGGAAAGACGCCCGACGAGGTCGAGGAGCGGCTGATGAAGGTGGTACCGAAGCACTATCTCTATCATGCCCACCACTGGCTGATCCTGCATGGCCGCTATACCTGCAAGGCACGCAAGCCGGAATGCGAGCGCTGCGTCATCGCCGATATCTGCAAGTCGCCGGAAAAGAGCTGCGACGTGCCGGCGCCGCTGGTCGAGCTACCGCGCCAAGTGGTTGGAGAGGCCGTCGAGTAAGTCTGCGGCAGATCGCGGCGCTACCGATTTGGCCCTACCCGCGAAAGCCCGCGTCCTCGCGCGAAACCAGCTTGTGCAGGTGCACCATCAATCCAGCGGCGAAAAGCGGCGTCAGCAGATTGACGATCGGGATGGCAAGGAAGCCCGCAATAACAAGCCCCGCAAGGAACACCGTCGCCGCATGTTTGGCCCGAAACGATCGTGCCTCCTGCGGCGAACGAAACCGCATTGCAGCAAACTCGAAGAATTCGCGGCCGAGCAGGTAGCCGTTGACGAGGAAGAACGCGATTATGTTGACGCCCGGCACGAACAGCAGAAAAAGCGCCACGATGTTGCCGAGGATAACCACGCCAAGAAGCTTGATCGAGCTTGTGAGCGCCGGACCGAGCGGCATCGCCGTTCCAGACTGATCCGAGGGATAATCCCGTCTTTCAATCACCTCGGCCACATCGTCGAGAAACAGGCCGGCAACCAATGCCGTCACCGGTGACAGCAAAAGCGCCAGGCCAAGTGCAAGGCCGAGGCTGGCTGCGATCGCAAACACGAAGCCGAGCCACCCTGCCCAGTCCGGCATGGCGGGAAAGAAACTGGCAATCCACGGGAAGACGTACGATATGAACGCACTGCGCAGCGCCAGCCAAAGCCCGACGAGCAACAGGAGGGTCAATCCCAGGACCTTCCAGAACACTGACCGCGTCTCTGGCGCGAAAAGATTGATGAGAGATAGGCGGGCCGCCTGAAAGATCATTCCGAGGTCTCCGGTTGCAACAACCATGTAGGAATCCGAACTTTGAACGGCAAGGCTGAAACAAACTCGGATGACTAGCCCAAAACTTGTCGGAAAATCTATGTTACTATATAGTAATTTATCAACTATGATTGCTTGATCCTGAAACGCAGCTTCCGGAATAGTTGCAAACGACAAGCGTTGGCCATGCGTATCCGAGAAATGCTTTCGGGAAGATCGGGACGGGCCAACGTGGAAGATTTTGTTCAGAAGCTCCGCCAGTATGCCAAGTCCGGCACGCCGGCCGAACGACGAATCGCGAAATATTTCTCCGAGCATCTGAACGACCTGCCGTTCGAAACAGCCGCGTCGGTTGCCGATCGGCTGGATCTGAGCCCCATGACGGTGGGCCGCTTTCTACGCGCGCTCGGCTATCAGGGGCTCGACAGCGTCAAGGTCCATATCCGCGAAACAACCACCATTTCGCCAATGCAGATGCAGGCATCGCTCACCCAGCTGCAGGCCGACGCTTCTGCCGGCAAGCCGCTCGCGGTACTGGTCTCCGAGCAGATCCAGGCGCTGCACCATATCTACCATTTGACGGGCCAGCCCCTCTGGAATGAAGCCGTGTCGATGATATCATCCGCTCATGAGGTTCTTGTCGCCTCGCATGCTCATCTTTCCGGCTTCGCGTCCCACTTTGCTCAGCGATTGACCCATGCGCGCGACGGCGTCCACGCGCTTGATGGAACGGGCAGCCGCTTCGCCGAACTCTTCGCACGGCTCGATGGCAATGACGCCTTGCTGATCGTGATCGACAGCCGGCGCTTTGGCAAAGCCCGGCTGCTGGCCCGGACGGCACGGCGCTATGGATACAAGGTTATCTTGATTACAGCACAAGGCACCAACTGGATTCCGGATCAGGCCAATATCGTACTCGCCCTTCCGCCTGCCCGATCCGATGACGAAGACAACCTGCCGCCGCTGATGGTCCTCCTCGACTGTCTGTCGGAAGACGTTGTCACTGCGGCCGGCGAAGAAGCAGGCGCCCGCACCCGTCGCATGGCTGAATTCGGCAGCATGCTTGGAGACGGCGGAAACCGGTAGAGTCTTCCAGGATTAGGCGCCTACTCCATCGCTTCCAGTTCCGCGCGGTGGCGATACATGGCAAGCAGCCGGCGATAATCCCGGTCATAAAATGCCTGCTTGGCTGTATCCGGCAATCGCTCTTCGCCACCGGAGTACATGGCCGCCCCTGCTTCTGCGAGATCTCGATAGAGACCGCACGCCACGGAAGCGGCCATCGCCGTACCGAGGAGCACCGCCTCGTTCATCTTCGGCACAACGACCCTGCAGCCGGTTGCATCGGAATAGAGCTCCATCAGCACCGGATTTTTCACATGGCCGCCTGCGACATGCAGGGTGTCAGGCACATAGCCATATTCCTTCATCCGCTCGAGGATGTGACGGATCCCGAGCGCGATCGCGACTGCTGCGCGCCAATAGAGCGCGCAGAGTCCGTCGAACGACGTGTCGAGCGTCAGGCCGCTGATGCTGCCGACGGCATGCGGATCGGCGAGTGGCGAGCGGTTGCCGTGAAAATCCGGCAGTATAAAGATGCGGGCAC
Source organism: Rhizobium sp. 01T417 (assembly GCF_056398905.1). Taxonomy (NCBI): domain Bacteria; kingdom Pseudomonadati; phylum Pseudomonadota; class Alphaproteobacteria; order Hyphomicrobiales; family Rhizobiaceae; genus Rhizobium; species Rhizobium sp. 01T417. The sequence goes on from NZ_JBFTQH010000037.1 coordinate 13,842, forward strand.
CGAACTCGTCGCCCTCCTCGGCGCGAAGCTGCGCAATACGCTCGACGATCTTCTGATGCAGCGTAGCCGTTGGCTCGCCACCGGCTGCGTGCATCCGCACGATATGATCGAGCAGCGCGCCCGTTGCCGATTGCCCCGCCTCGACAAGCCAGGATTCAGGAAAGACGGCTTCGTAATACGGCCCCCACATGCCGTGGCTCGGTTTGCGCTCGCGCGAGAACGAAACGATGCAGCTCGAGGTGCCGGCGATCAGCGCCAATTGGCGTTCCAGCCTGTGAGCATCCTGCGCCTCGCCGCCAAGCGCACCCAGCGCCCCGGCATAGGCGTCGATCATGCCTGAGGAAACATGGCACGCCGTCGTCAGCCCGAGCGCCGAGGCGGCCTCTTGCGTCAGCGTCCCGACACTCTTGCCGACCGGCACCGTTTCCTCCGGCAGCCGTCCGCGATCCAGTAGGTCATCGAGCCCAATCCGCTCGAGAAAATCCTTCCGCCACCCTTTGTCGAGATGTGCGAGATAATTCCACTTGGCCGTCAGCGTGCAGCGCGAGCGGGCGAGCGCGCCAGTTGCTTTCCAGGTCATGAAATCGGCGAGGTCGAACAGATAGCCGGTGTTCATCCAGGTGCCGGGCAGCTTCTTCTTCAGCCACATCAGCTTCGGCATTTCCATTTCCGGCGACATGAAGTGCCCGGAGTGCTCCAGCACGGGATGTTCCGTCGCCGTGCAGAAATCGGCTTCCTTCAGCGCCCGGTGATCGAGCCAGACGATCGTATCGAAACGGCGCTCTCCGCCGGTGGAAACACTGATCTGGTTGCCGTCGACATCGCGCACGACGAGCGAACAGGTAGCATCGAAACCGATCGCGCCCACCGATGCTGGCGCCGCGCCTGATTGCTCCATCGCCTTGCGAACGGCAATGCAGACCGCCGACCAGATGTCTTCGGAGTCATGCTCGGCGTGGTTTTCACGCGGCCTGTTCATGATGATCGGGTGTTCGGCCTTGCCCAGCAATGCGCCGCGAGCGTCGAAGACGCCGGCGCGCGCACTGCCCGTGCCGATATCAACCGCAACCACATGCTGAGGCATTAAAGGTGCATCCCGTCCTGCTTATGTTTGCGGACAAGGTGTATTAAATCCGGCATGGCGTCAAACACGGCTTCGGGAGAAAGTCGGTCAAGTTCAGCGCGATAGCCGGAAAAATTGGCGTGTGATCCGCCCGTGAAGGCAAACACCCTCATGCCCGCTGCCTTCGCCGCCTCGATCCCGGCGGGGCTGTCCTCCACGACCACGCAATTGGCGGGCTCTACGTTCATTTCGTGCGCCGCATGCAGGAAGAGATCGGGCGCGGGCTTGCCATGCTTGACCATGGTTGCGCTGAAGATATCAGGCAGCCGGTCGATCAGGCCGGTGACCGTCAGCGACAGGCGGATACGCTCGACTTGGCTGGAAGAGGCGACGCAACAGGGAATGCCGAGGGTGTCGATCGTCTCGGCGATCCCGGCCATCGGCTTCAGCTCCCTGCGAAACCGGGCGTAGAGATCGGTGCGGATTTGCTCAAGAAATTCCTGACCCGGGTGGACGTTGTATTCGGTCTTCATCGTCTCGATGACAGTCGCGAGACTTCGCCCGAGGAAACGGCCATAGACCTCTTCCTCGGTAATCGGGACATCGAGATCGTTCATCGCCTTCACGAGAACGCTCACCGATATCGGTTCGCTATCGACGAGCACGCCGTCGCAATCAAAGATGACGAGCCGTGTTTCAGCCTCAGCCATGGCAGACCCAATCGCAGTTGGTGCAGGAAGATGCATCCGCCGGATAAGGCGGAAGCCGGCGGCAGGAATGCCGCCAGTGATCCTTACACAGCAAGCTTGTTATCAAGATAAAGCTGCAGGGTTTCACGCGTGCCCTTTTCCCACAGGGTTTTCAATGCGTGGGCAAAGCGCTTTCGGAACAGCTCGGATTTTGACACCTCGCCAAAGGTGTCGTCGAAAACGAGGAACGCCATCGGATTGTCCTTGGCCTTCAGTGCGGCCGCATGCAGCCGATCGGCGCTGGCGTCGTTGAAGACGATGTCCTTGCCGCTGTCCGTCTTGCCGGCAAAATAGCGGCACCACAGAGCAGAAACCAGCGCGAGCCCGACCACGTCCCGCCCCTGGTTCAGATTGTCGAGCGTAGAGGGCAGGATGAATTTCGGCTGTCGGTTCGATCCGTCCTGTGCCAGGCGCGGGATGGTGTCGGCAATCTTCGGATTGAGAAGCCGATGCTCGATCAGCGCGAAATAGTCCGTCAGCGAGGTATCCGGGACCGGCGGAACGATCGGGATGATCTCATCCTTCTCAAGTTTGGCGAGGAAGGCACGGATCAACGGATCCTCCATCGAGTCGTGCACGAAATGGATATCCATCAGCGCTGCCGGATAGGCGATCGCCGCATGTCCCCCGTTCAGAATGCGGATCTTCATGTGCTCGTAGGGCGTTACATCGGGCACGAAGGTGACGCCGACCTTCTCAAGCGCCGGCCGCCCCGCCGTAAACTTGTCTTCCAGCACCCACTGCTTGAACTCTTCGCAATAGACGGGCCAGTTGTCCTCGATGCCGAAGGCGTCCTTCAACAAGTCGATTTCGCGCTGACCCGTTGCCGGCGTGATGCGGTCCACCATGGCATTCGGGAAGGCGACGTTCGCCTTGATCCAGTCGGCAAAGGCAGGATCGGAGAGACGCGCCGTGCCAACGACGGCATTCGACGTGACGACGCCGTTGTGGGGAATGTTGTCGCAGGACATGACGGTGAAAGGCACGATGCCCTTCTCCTTGCGCGCCTTGAGACCGGCGACGACAAGGCCAAAGACGGTCTTCGGCTCGGCAGGATTCTGGCCGTCCGCAGCGATCGCCGGATGACCGGGATTGAATTTGCCCGAGGCGTCGATGAAGTAGCCGCCCTCGGTAATCGTCATCGAAACGATGCGGATCGCTGGATCCGCAAGCTTGGCGATAATCGCCTTGGCGTCACCGACCGGCAGGATGTCGATCATCGGCGCCGTAACGCGCGCAGCAGTCTTGTTGTTGTCCTGCTCGACGACCGTCGTCAGGAAATCCTGGGCGGCGAGCTTCTCGCGCATTGCGGCGTCGGAAGGGAGAATACCCGCGCCGATGATCGCCCAGTCATGATCCTGACCCAGATTGAACAGGTCGTCCAGATAGATCGCCTGGTGGGCGCGGTGGAAATTGCCCACGCCGAAGTGCACGATGCCCGCCTTCAACGACGCCCGCTCGTAGGTCGGTACGGCGGCCGTTTTTGCCACCTCGGAAAGCGTTGCCAGCGATAGTTTGCACGTCATGTTTCAGTCCTCTTGAAGGTCTTCGGGATCGGCTAAGATCCCGGCATCGGTACGCCGGGCGCTTTGTCCGGCGTGCGCTCTCGTCCCCAACCCGGCAGCAATGCTCTCAGATGGTGAGACCACCCTCGTTGAATTTGTGGATCCGCGTCTTGTCGGGAGTCAGATAGACGACATCGCCGGCCTTTGCCGGGAAATCGCCGCCGCCACGCGCGGTGACATGACCAATACCCTCGACATCCACGTGCAGGAAGGTGTCCGCGCCGAGATGTTCGGCGACCATGACCTTGCCCTTCCAGTCGCCGCTTTCGGTCGACAACAGCACATGTTCCGGCCGCACGCCGATCGTGTGCGCTCCGAATTGCGCGGCATACTGGCTTTTGACGAAGTTCATCTTCGGCGAGCCGATAAAGCCCGCGACGAAGAGGTTTCGCGGCTTGTGGTAGAGTTCAAGCGGTGAGCCGACCTGTTCGATATTTCCACGGTTCAGCACGACGATCTTGTCGGCCATGGTCATGGCTTCCACCTGGTCGTGGGTGACGTAGATCATCGTGGTCTTCAGCTGCTGATGAAGTTCGCTGATCTCCAGGCGCATGTTGACGCGAAGGGCGGCATCCAGGTTCGAAAGCGGTTCGTCGAACAGAAACGCCGATGGCTGGCGTACAATCGCGCGGCCGATGGCGACGCGCTGGCGCTGGCCGCCCGAGAGCTGGCGCGGCTTGCGCTCAAGATAGTCGGTGAGGTTGAGGACGCGTGCGGCGTCTGCGACCTTTCTGTCAATCTCGGCCTTGTCGACGTTGGCCATCTTCAGCGGAAAGGCGATGTTGTTGCGCACGCTCATGTGCGGATAGAGCGCATAGGACTGAAACACCATCGCAAGGCCGCGCTCTGACGGGGCTTTCTCGGTTGCATCCTTTCCGTCGATCACGATCTTGCCATCCGACACGTCCTCGAGGCCCGCAATCAGCCTGAGCAGAGTGGACTTGCCACAGCCCGAAGGCCCGACGAAGACGACGAACTCGCCGTCCTTGATGTCGAGGTCGATCGACGGGATGACCTTGGCTTCGCCGAAGACCTTCGAGACTTTTTGAAGGGTAATGCTGCCCATGTTTCTCTCCGTAGTGTCTTATTTCACCGCGCCGAAGGTCAGGCCGCGGACGAGTTGTTTCTGCGAGAACCAGCCGAGGATCAGGATCGGGGCGATCGCCATGGTCGATGCTGCCGAAAGCTTGGCATAAAACAGGCCTTCGGGGCTGGAATAGGAAGCGATGAACGCCGTCAGTGGCGCTGCTTTCGAGGCAGTGAGGTTCAGAGTCCAGAAGGCTTCGTTCCAGGCAAGGATGATGTTGAGAAGCAGCGTCGATGCAATGCCCGGCACCGCCATCGGCGTAAGCACGTAGATGATCTCCTTGAAGAGCGAAGCACCATCCATGCGGGCCGCCTCAAGTATCTCGCCGGGGATTTCCTTGAAGTAGGTGTAGAGCATCCACACTATGATCGGCAGGTTGATCAAAGTGAGAATGATCACCAGACCGCTGCGGCTGTCGAGCAAGCCAAAATTTCTGAACATCAGGTAGATCGGGATGAGCGCCCCGACCGGCGGCATCATCTTCGTCGACAGCATCCACATCAAGACGTCCTTCGTCCGCTTGGTCGGCGAAAACGCCATCGCCCAGGCGGCCGGGATCGCGATGATCAGTCCGATCAGCGTCGAACCGAAGGAAATGATCACCGAGTTCATGAAGTGACTGAGGTAGTTCGAGCGGCTCTGCACTTCCGCGTAGCTCTCGGTCGTCCAGTGGAAGAACAGGAACTGCGGCGGCGAGGCGATGGCATCCGCTTCCGTCTTGAAGCTCGTCAGGAACGTCCAGAGGATCGGGAAGAAGATCAGGATGCCGAGCGCCCAGGCGACCGCCGTCATGACCATTTTGCGTCGAGTTGAGACCTTTCTAGCCATCTTAAGCCTCCAGATTCTTGCCAACAAGGCGCACGAGGAAGATCGCAACGATATTGGCAAGGATAACCGCGACGATACCACCCGCCGAGGCGCCGCCGATATCGAATTGCAGCAATGCCTGCGAATAGACGAGGAAGGTAAGGTTGGTGCTTTGCGTGCCAGGCCCGCCGTTCGTCGTCACCAGGATTTCGGCAAAGACGGAGAGCAGGAAGATCGTCTGGATCAGAATCACAACCGTGATGGCGCGGGCCATGTGCGGCAGGATGATGTAGAAGAATTTCGAGATCGCGCCGGCGCCGTCCATTTCGGCAGCTTCCTGCTGTTCTTCGTCCAGTGACTGAAGGGCGGTGAGCATGATCAGCGTCGCGAAAGGCAGCCACTGCCACGCGACGATCAGAATGATCGAGAAGAGCGGCGCGTTGGCAAGCCAGTCAAAGGGTTGCAATCCAAGCGCCTTGGCGAGATGTGCGAAGAGCCCGTTGACCGGGTTCATGAACATGTTCTTCCACACCAGAGCCGCAACCGTCGGCATCACGAAGAAGGGTGCGATCACCAGGATGCGAACGATCCCCTGCCCGTAGATATCCTGGTTCAGGAGCAGCGCAAACGCGATGCCGCCCACGACAGTGATCAGGAGCACGCCGAGCACCAGCAGCAACGTGTTGATCAAGGCGGCGATAAAGGCCGGGTCGGTCAGAAAATATTTGTAGTTCAGGAAGCCGACGAAGGTTTCCATGCCCGGGCTGAGCAGATTGTAATTCAGCAATGAGAAATAGATCGTCATCACGAGCGGGACGATCATCCACAGGAAGAGAAGCACAACGGACGGTGCGATCATCATTCGCGCTGCGGAGCGGGTGTGTAACGTTGCCATGGCGATGACCGATCCTCTTCAAAAGGGCAGACGGCTGCAGGGCAGCTAAGAAAAAAGGGGCGCCGACGCAATTTGGGCATTCGGCGACCCAGATGGGCGGGGTCTCAACTCCCCCGCCTTCTCAGGAGGTTTTACCTATTTGATATAACCAGCCTTGGTCATTTCGCGGGTCGTCAGCTGCTGCGCACTCTGCAGTGCCTGGTCGACAGAAACCTGTCCTGCAAGAGCTGCGGAGAACTGCTGTCCGACGGCCGTGCCGATGCCCTGGAATTCAGGAATGGCGACAAACTGGACGCCGACATAAGGGACCGGCTTGACGGTCGGCTTTGTCGGGTCAGCCGCGTTGATGCTGTCGAGCGTCATCTTCGCGAAAGGCGCCGCCTTCTGGTAATCCGCGTTCGCATAGAGCGAGGAGCGGGTACCGGGAGGTGCATTCAGCCAGCCTTCCTTCTCGGCGACCAGGTTGGTGTAATCCTTGCTGGTTGCCCAGGCGACGAACTTCTCGGCCGCTTCGACCTTCTGCGAGCCTGCCGGGATGGCGAGGTTCCAGGCCCAGAGCCAGTTGCCGCGCTTGCCAAGGCCCTTGTCCGGAGCCAGAGCGAAGCCGACCTTGTCAGCCACGGTCGATTCCTTCGGGTTGCTGACGAAGGACGCAGCAACGGTCGCGTCGATCCACATGCCGCACTTGCCGGTCTGGAACAGCGCCAGGTTTTCGTTGAAGCCGTTCGACGAAGCACCGGGAGGTCCGGCGTCCTTCATCAGGTTGACGTAGAAGTTCAGCGTGTCCTTCCACTCCGGCTGATCGAACTGCGGCTTCCACTGCTCGTCGAACCAGCGGGCGCCGAAGGAGTTCGACATAGCCGTCAGGAAGGCCATGTTTTCGCCCCAGCCAGCCTTGCCGCGCAGGCAGATGCCGTAGATTTCCTTGTCCTTGTTGGTGATCTTCTTCGCGGCATCCGCGATGAAATCCCAGGTCGGCGCGTCAGGCATCTTCAGGCCGGCGGCGTCGAACAGGTCCTTGCGGTACATGACCATCGAGCTTTCGCCGTAGAACGGCGCTGCGTAGAGCTTGCCGTCGGTGGTCAGGCCGCTGCGGATTGCCGGCAGCAGGTCGTCGGTATCGTAGTTGGCGCCGAGATTGTCGAGTGGCAGCAGCCAACCCTGCTTTGCCCAGATCGGAACTTCATAGGTACCGATCGTCAGAACGTCGTACTGACCGCCCTTGGTTGCGATGTCGGTCGTAACCTTTTGGCGCAGGACGTTTTCTTCGAGCGTTACCCACTCGAGTTCAATACCGGGGTTCTTTGCTTTGAAGTCATCCGTCAGCTTCTGCATCCGGATCATGTCGCCGTTGTTCACGGTCGCGATGGTCAGCGTTTCGGCCGAAGCCATGCCGGCAAACGCCAGTGCTGAGCAGGCGCCCAGCAGGAGAGTTCTCAATGTCATATCTTCCTCCCAGAAGATGAGTGCGAGCATTCGCTTTGCTCATGAGCAATTACTCACCAGCAGGCAAAGAATGTCAATCACCATTCGTTGCTGCATCAGCGAACAATGGTGTTATCTAGCTGATTTTAAAGAAATAAATATTTGCTCATGCCTTGAGCAAATACTCGGCAGTATCCTCATCGGTGATCAGCGCGTTGATCTGATGGCCTATTACAGCAGCCTTGATCGCCTTGAACTTGCGCTTTCCCTTGCCGATTCCGATGACCGTCGACGACTCGCGTGAGGGAATCGAGGCCGAGGCTACCCGCTCGTTGATCGGGTTGTCGAGAAGCTTGCCCTCGCTGTCGAACACCCAGCCGCAGATCTCGCCGACGGCACCGTTGCGCATCAGCTCCATCATCTCGTCTTTCTCGAGAAATCCGTCGACGCAAAGCGGGCCGTCGATGCCGAGCTCGCCGATGCCGACGAACGTCACGTCCGCCTGCGCGCTGATCTCGAGTGTCGAGCGAACGAGCTGCTGGCCATGCAGGGTTTCCCGTTCCGCCGCCGACGTCACGAGAACCGGCAGCGGCATCGGGAAATGCCGCGCCTTCACCGCGTCGGCCATGCTGAAGATGACGTTGTAGTAGGCCGCCGAACCGTCGGGCGCGATGTTGCCGGTCAGCGATACGATGCGATGGTTGGGACATTCGATGGCGGGCAGTTGATCGACCGCCGCCTTCAACGTTCTCCCTGTGCCGACCGCCAGCACGATCGGATCCGGCCGCTTCAGCCAGCGCTCGATCTCCGCTGCGGCGGCCTCCGCGATGCCGACCGTCGCCGAACTGGAACCGGGATCGCTCGGGACGACCTCGACATGCTTCAGGTTGAACTTCTTGCGCACCGCATTGGCGAGTTCGAGGCAGGCAGCGATCGGATGGTCAAGCCGCACCTTGATCAGCCGTTCGGCGACCGCGAGCGACACCAGCCGTTGGGCCGACTGCCGGGAAATCCCCATGGAGGAAGCAATCTCATCCTGCGTTCGCCCCGCCACGTAGTAGAGCCATCCCGCACGCGCCGCGTCATCCAGCCGTCCCGAAGTCTCGGATTTTCGTACCATCAAGTCTCTACCATGCTGAAAGGGGCGGCCACCGCCGACGGGAAGATGTACATCGCGCCAAATCAAACCAGAATTCGGGCAAATGTCGAGTGCATTGAGAAATTGCACAGCCTATTTTGGCTTGGAGCTGGAGCCGGGTGCCATCTGCTTGTCATCTTTGTCGATCAAGCCTTGCTTGACCGAAGGTTGAACTGCGAGCTAACTGGCACCGAGGAAAAAACTGTGCGAATTCTGCTGGTTGAAGATGACAGGATGATTGGTGGAGCAGTGCGGGATCACGTCGCCGCTGCCAATCATGCCGTTGACTGGGTGCAAAATCTCGCCGATGCCGACGCCGCCGCTCGACCTGTCGATTACGGGCTGATCCTTCTCGATCTTCAGCTCCCGGATGGCAGCGGCGTCGAGTTTCTGCGCCGTCTTCGCGAAAGGGGCCTGAAAACGCCCGTCATCATATTAACCGCGCGCGATCAGATCTCGGATCGTATCGACGGACTGAACGCCGGCGCCGATGACTATCTCGTGAAGCCCTTCAATCTGGACGAGCTGGAAGCGCGCATCATGGCCGTCGCGCGCCGCTACGACGCCAATCCGCATCCGGTGATCCGCATTTCCGATATCGAGATCAACCGGCCACTGCATCAGCTCTCCGTGGCCGGCGAGCCGATCATCCTGACGAGCCGCGAGTGGGCGGTGCTCGACCTCCTGACGGCGCGCCCGGGCGCGATCGTTCCAAAGGACCGGATCGAGGAAGCGCTCTATGCATTCGGCTCCGAAATCGAAAGCAATACGGTCGAGGTATATGTGAGCCGCCTGCGCAAGAAAATCGGCAAGGACCGTATCCGCACGGCACGCGGCATCGGCTACACACTCGGATGAAAATGAAACGTGAACGCAGCATCACCGGCCCGTTGATCCTTGCCCTGACGACCGTATTGGTTGTCTCCTGGCTTGCAGCGATCGGCCTGAGTTTCCGCGTGATGCAGCATGAATTCGATGAAATTTTCGACGCTGCCCAGCAGGAGACGACCGAGCGCCTGCTGGCGCTTATCCTAGCCGAGCTGAACCAAGGCACAGATCGCGATCCACGCAACATGGCGATGTTCGACGCTGCCGCCAGACGCGAGTATTTGACCTATCAAGTGCGCGACGCCAGCGGCAAGGTCGTGTTGCATTCGAATGACGCTCCAGCCGAGCCGTTCGACGCGCCGCTGAGCACCGGCTTTCACGATACACCAACGGCCCGGATCTACACCGAAATGGCGGCCGACGGCTCGCTGTTCCTGCAGGTGGCCGACCGGTTCAAGAACCGGAACGAAGCCGCGCGCGAAAGCGCCGTGACGCTGCTTATCCCCCTGGCAGCACTGATTCCCGCCAGCATCTTTGCGATCTGGTTCGTCGTCGGGCGGGCGCTGCGGCCGATTGAGGCGCTCCGGCGAGACATCGGGACGAAGGACAGCGGCAACATGGTTGAGGTCGATGGCCAGAACCTGCCGGTCGAGCTTAGGCCAATCGCTCGATCGGTCAACCTCCTCCTCGGGCGCCTGCGAGCGGCCCTCGAAGCGGAGCGCGAATTCACCGCCAACAGTGCGCATGAGCTGAGAACGCCGATTGCCGGTGCGCTGGCACAGACCCAACGGCTTGCGGAAGAATTGCCGCCCGGCCCAACGCAGGATCGCGTACAGCAGGTCGAAGCCTCATTGGTCAATCTCAGCCGGTTGGCGGAAAAGCTTCTGCAACTGTCACGCGCCGAGGCGGGTATCGGCGGGAGCTCGAGCCCGATCGACCTGCGTCCTGTCCTCGACATGGTCGTCACCGACTTCCAGCGCGACAGCCGTACGAACGGCAGGCTCAAGTATTCTGCTGCGCCCGATGCAAAGCTCGTCCGCAACGCCGACATGGATGCCTTCGGCATCGTCACGCGAAACCTGATCGAGAATGCCCTGATCCATGGCGATCCCGACCTGCCGGTCAATGTCAGTCTCGAAAGTGGCGGCATCATCCGTGTCGTCAACGGCGGGCCACCGATCCGCGAGGCCGAGATGGCGGGCCTGAAGAAGCGCTTCCGCCGCGGCAAGACGACAGCATCCGGTTCGGGGCTCGGGCTCGCCATCGCCGACCGTATCGTCTCCCAGATGGGCGGTACATTGGAATTGCGCTCCCCGCCAGCTGGCGAGAAAGCCGGCTTCGAAGCCAAGATGACCCTGCCTGCCTGACCCGGATTTGGCTTGCAAAACCCGCGGAAGGGTGCGAGCAGACGCAGAGGCCATCCAACCAGCAGAACCCTAATGATCATCTCTTTCGACATCGGCGGCTCCGCCATCAAGGGCGGAGTGGCGCACTCCGAAGCCGACATCACGCCGCTCGGCCGGCGTCCCACCCCCAAGGACGATTTTGCCGCATTCGTCGACACGCTGCGTGCCATCATCGCGGAAACCGGCGAGCAACCGACACGCCTGGCCTTCTCGATCGCCGGCGTCGTCGATCCGGATACGCAGCGGCTGACCTGCGCCAATATTCCCTGTATCCACGGCCACAACCTCGCCGCTGATCTCGAGGCCGAACTTGGCCTGCCCGTCCTGATTGCAAATGACGCGGATTGTTTCGCTATGGCGGAAGCCGATCTCGGCGCCGGGCGCGGCCACCGCATCGTTCTGGGCGCCATTCTCGGAACCGGCGTCGGCGGTGGCGTCGTCGCAGATGGCCGGCTGATCAATGCCGCGGGCGGCTTTGCTGGCGAATGGGGTCATGGCCCGGCGCTGGCATCTCATGCCGGCAATCCGCCGGTTGCCATTCCGGCCTTTCCCTGCGGCTGCGGCCAGACGGGCTGCGTCGATACGGTCGGCGGCGCCCGCGGCCTCGAGCGGCTGCACAAAACGCTGCATGAAATCGACCTGTCCAGCCAGGAGATCATCGATGATTGGCTGAAGGCTGAGACCAAGGCGGCTCGCACCATCGATGTCTTCGTCGACCTCGTCGCCTCGCCACTCGCCCTGACGGTGAATATCACGGGTGCCACCATCGTGCCCGTCGGCGGCGGTCTTTCGAATGTCGAAGAGCTGCTTGCGGAGCTGGACAAGGCTGTCCGCCAGCGCATCCTGCGCAAATTCGATCGCCCGCTCGTGGTCCGCAGCGAATGCCGCGTCGAGCCGGGCCTGATCGGCGCCGCACTGCTCGGCTTGAAAGCGGAAGCCGCGGAAACCACGGTCTGACTAACGAAAATGGCGCGGTTCTCACCGCGCCATCGTCTTTCCCGTCATTCGGCCGCCAGGGCCGGCGGGTGCATTTCCTCCGCCTCTTCAGGTGCGTTGCCGTTTGCGACACCGTCCTTGGCCGCAGCTGCTTTCGGCTCCTTGCCGAAGAAGAGGGCGTAAGCGGCGGGCAGCACCAGGATTGTCAGCACCGTCGCGACAAGGATGCCGCCCATCATCGCATAGGCGAGCGGACCCCAGAAAACGCCGCGCGAGATCGGGATCAGCGCCAGGACAGCCGTCAGCGCCGTCAGCATGATCGGGCGGAACCGCCGCACGGCAGCACCGACGATCGCTTCCTGCCTGTTCATCCCCGCCTTGATGTCCTGGTCGATCTGGTCGACGAGGATAATCGAGTTGCGGATGATGATGCCGAGCAGCGCGATGACGCCGAGGATGGCGACAAAGCCGAACGGAGCGCCCGATATCAGCAGGGCCGCAGCCGCACCGATGATCCCGAGCGGACCGGTCGCCAGCACCAGCATCGCCTTGCCGAAGTGCTGCAGCTGCGCCATCAGCAAGAGGACGATGACGACGAGCATGATCGGTGCCTTGGCCGCGATCGAGGCCTGGCTTTCGGCGGAATCTTCCGCGCCACCCTGGATCTCGATCTTGTAACCGGCCGGCAGGCTGTCTCGTAGCGGCTGCATGTCGGCATACATCTTCATAACTACGTCGTTCGACTGGACGCCATCCGGCAATGTTGCACGAACGCTGATCGTCGGCAGACGGTTGCGCCGCCATTCGATCCCCTGCTCCAGAACGGGCACCACCTTGGCAACCTGGGAGACTGGGACGAAGCCGCCGAAGTCCGTCGGCACGTAGACCGAGTTGACGGCCGACAACAGCGAGCGATTGGTTTCCGGCTCACGGGCGACGATCGACACCGTCTCCTCGCCGTCACGGAAATCATCGAGCGGGGCGCCGGAGACAGCCGTTTGCAGCATCTGGCGAACACGCTGCGACGTAACGCCAAGCGCACGGGCACGGTCCTGATCGATCACCAGCTTCATCGCCGGCACCGGCTCCAGCCAGTCGTCGTGGATCGCACCGAGTTGCGGATTGGCTTCAAACTTCGCCTTCACCTCGTCGGCGATTTTGCGGACTTCCTGACGATCCGGTCCCATGATGCGCATCTGCACCGGCCAGCCCGTCGGCGGGCCAAGGAACAGACGATCGACCTTGCCTCTGATATCAGGGAAGTCTTCCGCAAGGATGGTCCGCAGCTTGACAATCAACCGCTCGCGCGCCGGCTCGTCGTTTGCCATGACGAGAAGCTGCGCGAAGTTCGGATTGCGGAGCTGCTGGTCGAGCGGCAGGAAGAAGCGCGGGGCGCCCTCGCCGATGTAGGTGGCGACGAACTTCTTGTCCTTGTCATCCATGATCTTGGCTTCGAGCGCTTTTGCCTGCGTCTCGACTTCCTTGATGCTGGTGCCCTCTGGCAGCCAGAGATCAACAAGGATTTCCGGGCGCGAAGATTGCGGGAAGAAGTTCTGCGGGATGAACTGGAACGCCCAAAGGCTGGTCGCAAAGGTCACCAGCGTCATGGCAATGACGATAATGCGATGGCGCACCGCCCAGCTGACCGTCGCTCTCAGGCGATGATAAAACCGCGTGTCGAAGGCATCGTGATGCTCGCCCGCATGGTGGCGCTGCTTCAGGATCATGTAGCCGAGCCATGGCGTGAAATAGACCGCCACGAACCATGAGACAACCAGCGCAATGCCGACCACGTAGAACAGCGTACGCACATATTCGCCGGCGGTCGACGCCGCAAAGCCGACCGGGATGAAGCCCGCGGTGGTAATCAGCGTGCCGGTCAGCATCGGGAAGGCGGTCGAGGAGTAGGCAAAACTGGCCGCTTCGATCTTTACAAGGCCTTCCTCTAGCTTTCGCTCCATCAGCTCGACGACGATCATGGCATCGTCCACGAGTAGGCCGAGCGCGATAATGAGTGCGCCGAGCGAAATGCGCTGCAGATCGATGCCGAACTCGTACATGATGGCGAAGGTCGCTGCCAGCACGAGCGGGATGGCGATGGCGATAACGAGACCCGAGCGCCAGCCGATCGACAGGAAGGAGACGATCAGCACGATGATCAGGGCCTCGCCAAGCGCATGCATGAACTCGCTGATCGCATCGGTGACGACGTCGGGCTGGTTGGAGATCTGGTCGACGGCGACACCGTAGGGCAGTGATCCCGCGAACCGCTCGTAGGTCGATTCGACATCCTTGCCGACATCGGTGACCTTGAAGCCCTTGGCCATGACGACGCCGACCTGGACGCTTTCATGCCCGTTGAAGCGATACTTGCGCTGATAGGGATCCTCGAGGCCCGAATAGACGGTAGCTATATCGCCAAGACGCGTGACCTGATTGCCGGCCTTTAGCCGCAGTTCGCGGATGTCCTCGGCCTTCGTTACGTCGCCTTCGACGGAAATCCGCACCGAACGTATGCCGGTGTCGACGGAGCCGGCCGGATCGACGCTGTTCTGTCCCTTGATCGCGTTCTGCAGGTCGAGCACGGTCAGTCCGCGTTCGGCCAGAGCCTTCGAGGATACGTCGATGTAGATCTTCTCTGGCTGATCGCCGATGATGACAGCCTTCTCAACGCCCGGCGTCGTCAGAAGCATGTCACGCGCCTGGATGGCGAATTTCTTCAGCTCCGGATAGCTGTAACCTTCGCCGCTGATCGAATGCAGCGTGATGTAGGTATCGCCGAACTCATCGTTGAAATAGGGTCCAAGCAGCCCTTCGGGCAACTCGCTGGAAATGTCGCCGACCTTCTTGCGCACCTGGTAGAAGGCGTCAGCGACCTGCTGGCTATTGGTATCGCCCTTCACCTGCAGGGTGATGATGGCGCTGCCGGCCCGCGTGTAGGATTTCACCCAATCGATATGCGGCGTTTCCTGGAGCTTGCGCTCGATCTTGTTGACGACCTGGTCTTCCATCTCCTGGATGGAGGCGCCCGGCCAGATGGCCTGCACGACCATGACGCGAAAGGTGAAGTCCGGGTCTTCCTTCTGGCCCATGCGCATCAAGCCAAGGACGCCGGTGATCAGGATCAGGCCGAACAGGAAGCGTGCAATGCTCGGATGGCCGATCGCCCAGCGTGACAGGTTGAAGGGGCGCTTTTCGGCGTTGGAGTTGTCCATGGTCATAATCCTCTCCTGACCAGGCCTTAACGGATGACGTCGCCGGTTTCGGCCTGCGCCGACTGCTGTTCGGGCAGCTTGACCTTCAGGTTCTCGGCCATGAACTGCGTGCCGGCCGCGACGACGAGGTCGCCGGTTTTCAGGCCGTCGGCGACGTGGACGCCAGCGCCGGTGAAGTCCGCAACCTTGATTTCGCGGGCATGGACGGTCGATGCATTGCGATCGACGATCCAGACGATCTTCTTTCCATCCTTCTCGGCGAGCGCGCTGAGCGGAATGGCGACGTTGGTCTCGGCATTGCCAACGGCGGCCTCGATCGTCGCCGTCATGCCGAGCAGCACGCGATCGTCGTTCGGAAGGCTGACGCGGACCGAGAAGGTGCGCGACTGCGCATCGGCACTGCCGGAAACCTCACGCACCTTGCCATCGAGCACGAGCTTGTTGTCCGACCAGAAGCTGGCCTTGACGGTCTTGCCGGGTTTGAACTGCGCGATGTCGTTCTCCGGAACGGCGATCTGCACTTCCTTCTCGCCATCAAGCGCGACGGTCGCGACAGGCGTGCCAGCCGCGACGACCGCGCCTGTGTCGGCGCTGATCGAGGTAACGATGCCACTACGGTCGGCCTTCAACTCGGTATAGGCGACCTGGTTCCTAGCCTGGTCGACCGACGACGCCGCGGCATCGCGCGTCGAGACGGCCTGATCATAGCTAAGGGCTGCCTGCTCCATCTGCGATTTCGCCGTGACACTCTTGTCGAACAGTTGCTGCGCGCGTTTGTTGGCGAGATCAGCGGTTGCCACGCCCTTTTCGGCGGCGGCGAGGTTCGCCTCGGCGGTCTTGACCGCCAGTTGATAGTCCGTCGGGTCGATTTGGGCGAGCAGATCGCCCGGCTTGACGCGATCGCCGATGTTGACACGGCGGTCGGTGATCTTGCCGGCGACCCGGAAGCCGAGGTTCATCTCGACACGAGCCTTCACTGCACCGGAATAGTCCAGCGCGCGGGTATCGCCGGCCTCGGCAATCTCCACGACCTTTACCGGCCGGATGACCTCTTTCGTCTCGGCTTTCTTCTCGTCGCTGCATCCGGATACGGCAAGTGCGACGGCGCCGAGGAGCGCGAGACTGACTACGGACGGCAACTGAACTCTCTTCAGCGAAATCATCTTTCGCACTCCTGAAATCGGCTATCGGTTGATTTGCGGCCCTTGCCGCGAATTATTTCTTTAGCGCCCTGATCGAGAACTCGACCAGTTCGTCGACGGTGGCGCGGTTGGTCTTGGCAAGACATTGCGCCACCATCTGCGGATGACAGAGGCTGATTGTTGCAGCCCCGAAGCAGCGGGACGCGACATCCGCGTCCTGCTCGGCAAACTCGCCGGCAGCGATCCCCTCACGGATCACATCGGCGAGCAATTCATGAATACTGTCGATATGCCTTTCGATTACGTGCCAGTCGCGCTCGATGGCGACGATGACCATCTCATGCACTTTTTCCTGATCGAGCATGGTGTCGACCGTAATCTGATACTGGCCCTGCACAAAACGTCGCAGCCGGTCGGAAGCGCTGATCGGCAGGTGGCAGACGTCGTACGCCATCTGGTAGCTGTGAACCAGCATACGGCCACAGATCGCCTGGTGGATCTCCACCTTCGAGGCGAAGAAGCGATAGACGTTGGCCGGCGACATGCCGAGATCACGAGCGATGTCTGCCACCGTCGTCTTCGAATACCCGTAATGACGGAAAAGCCGCTCGGCAGCGTCGAGAATGCGGGTCACATTCTCCTGGCGCGTTATTTCGATCGTGTTTTCCGCAGCATCGTTAATCAATTTTGCGCACTCACTTACGACTGACGATTTTTGAATTTCGTCAGTCGTAAAACATCATTCGTAATTTGTCAAGGTTTGGCCGCATCTGAGACTCACGGCCGATCTGGTGTAAATAGGATGGGCATCTGCCAACTCTCGCCGTTCCCGCTTATCTGCGCGCGTGGCGAGCACGGAAAATCGCCCCGACGGCTTGGGCCGCAGGGCGCATAGATTCAGTCGATCGAAGCTTGGAAAGATGGACAGGTGACGAAGTGCCGACACCTCGGTGCGGCACTCGGTCTCACCTCAAGGCTCAGGCGAGCTTGACGTCGAGCGAGATCGGGACAGCCGAAAGGGCCTTGGAGACAGGGCATCCGGCCTTGGCCTTGTTGGCGAGCTCGATGAATGTCCTTTCATCGGCATTCGGAACCGTGCCGGTCAGCGTGAGATGGATCGCCGTGATGGCAAAGCCGCTCTCTACGCTCTCGAGCGTCACCTTTGCCGTCGTTTCCATATCGGTCGCCTTGAGACCCGCCTCCTCAAGGATCAGCGACAAGGCCATCGTGAAGCAGCCGGCATGCGCCGCCCCGATCAGTTCCTCCGGATTTGTCCCTGGGATGCCTTCGAAACGGCTCGAAAAACCGTAGGGATAGTGTTTGAGCGCGCCACTCTGCGTGGAGATCTGCCCCTTGCCGTCCTTCAGTCCACCGGACCACTGCGCTGAACCTGTACGATTGATCTGCATGCCGTCCTCCTGTTTGGATGAGAGAAAGCGGGCTGTCGCCGCTTCGCCCGATCTACGAGGCAACCCGCCTCTTCGACCGATATAATCCTCTATCGGCAGAAGGCGACAACGCCGTGAAATTTCTTCTGACGGCGCACGGACAGAAGGCGTCAGATCTCGATTCGCGCCGTGTCGAGCGTATAAAGCTCCTGCGCGCGCTTGACGCCACGGAGCGCGTAACGGCCGATGCAGGCCAGCGCGCCGCGTTCGTTCTCCGGGATCGTCGCCGCAAACTCCGACGACATCAGCACGTTGAGATCGACCGATCGGCACATCGAGGCAATCCGGCTGACTTCGTTGACGGCGGGGCCGATGACGGTAAAGTCCAGTCGCTCGCGGCTGCCGATATTGCCATAGAAGACATCACCGATGTGCAGGCCGATATAGACCTCGGTCGTCGGCCGTTCTTCCAGCGCGCGCTCATCGTTCAACGCCTTCAGCTTCTGCCGCAGCAATCGCTCGGCTTGCAGCGACGCAGCACAGGCATCGGCAGGCTCGTCCGCCTTGAAGATCGCCAGGACACCGTCGCCGATCAGCTTCAACACATCGCCACCGGCCTCATGGATCGCGGAAATGACCACATCGCTATAGGCGTTCAGCATCGGCAGGATTTCTTCCGGCGGCGCGGTGTCGGATATTTTCGTATAGTTCAGAAGATCCGAGAACCAGAGAGCCGCCGAGATCCGCTCCGACTTGCCTCGGGTGATTTTGCCTTCCAATACCTGCCGCGCGGCGTCATCGCCAAGATAAACCTCCGCGATGGTCCTCGCGATACGCGCCAGCGCGATACACTTGATCGCAAGGGCCAACACCGGCACCAGCTTCCGCAGAATGATGAGATCGTGATCAGAAAATCCCTCGGGATGGCGGGTCGCGAAATGAGAGAAGAAGCAATCCATCTCGCCGATCGTGCCGGCCTTGGCAAACCGGTGGACCATCGCGACGAAATCGGTGTGGCCCTGCGCCTGCATCGTGTCGAGCATGGCGAAGTCGGCCGGATCGCCAAAACCGATGCGCCGTCTGACCTCGTTCTCCTCTCCCGCCCACAGATAGTAGAAGGCGGAACGTTGCCAGCTCTCCAATGCCGGTCCTTCGCTGGTGGAGCCATACTCGAATTCGGTCTCGATCTCCTCCTGGCTGTCCCAACGGAATGCCCGGCCTTCGTGTACGGGATGCAGTGTGTCCATCAGAGCCATGCCGCGATCGAGCGGCAAGCCACGTTCGCGGCAGGCGTCGCAGAAGCCGGTCAACAGTTCGGCCTCCGACGCGCCCTTGAGCCCCTGCTCCGTCAGCCAGGCCGCAACTGTCCCTATATCGCTGTATTCCATACCGTTTCCCTCGCTCCTGCGAAAGCACTATCGCGATTTTACCGCTAAGGGAAAGGCAAACCTCAATCCGTAGCAGGCATGTTGTAAGGTGTAACAATCTCCAGCGACGACAATGCCGGAGGCGCAATTCCGCCCCTGACAGAACGGCCCATGACGGCGCGAAAGGCCGAGCGGGCATCCGTGCGCAGATCGTGGTGCAAGACGAAGCCGATCTTGCGGTCGGCAAGCAGCGCGCGATTGTCCGCATCGAGATCATGCGCGACGAACACGCGGATCGGCCGCTTCGCCGCCTCGAAGGCGGCCAGCACTGCCTGGTTTCCGCCGCCGATGGAATACACCGCGTTGATCGCCGGATCCGCCGCGATTGCACGAGCGGCCAGCGTGCCCGTCGCTGCATCCGTTCCGTGGCCTTCGCTGATTTCGATCATCCCAATCTGGGGATAGCGTTCGCGCAGCACGCGGCGAAAGCCCATCTCGCGCTCCTCCTCACCGCGAAATCGACCGCTGGAGAGCGTGACGAGAACCCGCCCGGGCGCGTCGCCGAAATGCTCGCCAATAAGATAGGCTGCAGTCTCACCGGCCGCTCGATTATCAGCGCCCGCGTAAGCACTGCGGGAGGAATTCGGCAGGTCCGTCACCAAAGTGACTACCGGAATGCCGGCGTCCGTTGCGCGGGAAACCGCAGCAGTGACCTCCGGAACATCCGGTGCTTTCAAGACGATGCCGTTCGTGCCGCGCAGCCGGACCCGGTCGAGCAACTGCACCAGCTCTGCCTGCTTCATCACCTCGGCGAAATGGAAGCGGCACCGGAACACCGTCGGCAGAAAGGTGGCGACCTCCGCCTCAAAGGCATCGCGAACGGCGGTGCTGAAGCGGTCCGGCGTTTCCATCACGACATCGATGGCGAGCTTCCGCCCGCTCACCTCGCCGCCGATCTGCTGCTTTTCCAGCTCTGCGATCGCAGCCTGCACCCGCATCATCGTCTGATGCCTGACACCACTCCTGCCATTGAGAACGCGATCCACCGTCGCTGTGCTCAGCCCGGCCTGGAAGGCGATATCCTTGACGAGAAACCGGTGTGCCACACAATCCGTCTTGATGGTTTTTTGATGGATTCCTGATCTATAACACACCAGTCGGCGGCGTATAGTGCCCTCATCGGAAAGGGAGGAGCACCTGATGAAAACCGACAACCTTCAGAAATTGCGCGCCGATCGCGTCTGGCTGACCGAGGATGCTTGCGATCTCGGCGACTTCCGCAAGCTTGCCGAAAAGACAACGGCTCTCGCCGACTATCCGACGGCCGACGCCGTCGAAAAGAACATTCTGATTTATGATAGCCCCAAGGTCGCTGCAGCGATCGCCAGCGGCCGCAGAGCGGTTCTCGCCGAGATCTGCGAAGCCTTTGGCGACGGCCCGGGCGTCGTCGTTTTCAAGCGCGCCTACAGGGATCCCGGCGTCATCGACCGCGCCAGCGCAATATTCAGCGAGATCATCGAGGAGCAACACCGAACCGCGAGCGGCGGCGGCGATCACTTTGCTAAGCCGGGTGCCAATGACCGCATCTGGAACTCGCTGGAAAAGCACTGCCTCGCCGATCCCGAGAACTTCGCCGAGTACTACGCAAACCCCATCGTCGCGATCGCAAGCGAAGCCTGGCTGGGCCCAAGCTATCAAATGACCGCCCAGGTCAACCGGGTCAATCCGGGTGGCGCGGCACAGTCCGCGCACCGCGACTACCATCTCGGCTTCCAGTCTTCCAAGGTGATCGAGCAATTCCCGGCGCATGTGCACCGGCTCTCGCCGGTGCTGACCCTGCAGGGCGCGATCGCTCATTGCGACATGCCGCTCGAAAGCGGTCCAACCCTCTTCCTGCCGCACAGCCAGACCTATGAGCCGGGCTACCTCGCGCTCAAGCGCCAGGAGTTCAAGGACTATTTCGAGACGCATCATGTCCAGCTGCCGCTCGAAAAGGGCGACGTGGTGTTCTTCAATCCGGCGCTGTTCCACGCGGCTGGTACGAACCGCTCGACCGACATCAAGCGCGTCGCTAATCTGTTGCAGGTCTCCTCGGCATTCGGGCGGGCAATGGAGACCGTGAACCGCGAGCGCATGAGCGCCAAGCTGTTCCCGGCTTTGAAGGCCCTGAGGGGCAAGCTGTCCGAAATCGAGATCGGCTATGCCGTTGCCGCCTGCGCCGAGGGCTACTCGTTCCCGACCAACCTCGACCGCGACCCACCGCTTGGTGGCCTCGCGCCGAAGACGCAAGCGCAGCTGATGCACGAGGCGCTGCGGGAGGATTGGGATGACGCGCGGTTCCTCTCGGCACTGGCGCAACAGAGCGAGCGGCGACTAAGCTGACGCATCCGCATTGACGAAATCAGCTCCCGGCGCCTTGGTGCCGGGAGCTTTCGGCATATAGGCCATCATTCAAAGGAGGAGTACATGACAACAAACCACAGCCGCCTCGACGGCAAGATCGCCATCGTAACCGGCGGCACTCAGGGACTCGGGGCAACGATCTCCCGCCTCTTCGCCGAGCGCGGCGCCAAGGGCCTTGTCATCTGCGGCCGCAACGAGCAGAAGGGAAAGGCCAAGGCCCATGAGATCGCTGCCGCCACCGGGGCCAAGGTCGTTTATGTGAAGGCCGACCTTGGCCAGGTCGAGGATGCCAGAAACGTCGTTCAAGTCTGCGACGAGACATTCGGTCGCGTGGATGCCCTGGTGAATGCGGCCGCCATCACCGACCGCGGCACAATTTTGAACACCAGTCCGGAGCTCTTCGACGCCATGTTCGCCGTCAATGTCCGTGCCCCGTTCTTCCTGATGCAGGAGACAGTAAAAGTGATGCGGCGCGAAAAAATCGAGGGCACCATCGTCAATATCGGCTCCATGTCGGCCAAGGCAGGGCAGCCCTTCATTGCCGCCTATTGCGCCTCGAAAGGTGCACTGGAAACCCTGACAAAGAACACCGCCTACGCGCTTCTACGCAACCGCATCCGCGTCAACGGCCTCAATATCGGCTGGATGGCCTCCGAGGGCGAGGACCGCATTCAGCGGGAATATCACGACGCACCGGCTGATTGGCTGGAAAAGGCGGCCGCGGCCCAGCCGTTCGGCCGCCTCGTGGATCCCGAGGAAGTGGCGCGTGCCTGCGCCTATCTTTCCTCGCCGGAATCAGGCCTCATGACCGGGTCCGTGATCTGCTTCGACCAGTCGATCTGGGGCGCCTATGACGGCTCGCCGCATCCGGACACAGCCCTCTAAAAAATGCAGAGCCCGGCGCTTTTGCCGGCGCCGGGCTCTGGAACACTTGACCGTTTACGTTTACGAAGATCGTCACATCGCTTTGGGAGGAGCTGACCCGTGTCAGAAGATGCGCTCTATGACATTCGTGACGACCGTTTCCGTGGCTTGATCGCCGGCAGCGCCCGGCTGGAAGAACTTTATAGCGGCTGTCGTTGGGCAGAGGGTCCCGTCTGGTTCTCGGACCTCAATTGCCTGATCTGGAGTGATATTCCCAATGAGCGGATGATGCGCTGGGTGCCCGACGGTAGCGTTTCAGTTTTCCGCTCTCCCTCGAATTACGTCAACGGCAACACCCGGGACCGCCAGGGCCGGTTGGTTTCCTGCGAGCACGGCGGCCGCCGCGTGACTCGCACTGAATTCGACGGCCGCATCACGGTGCTGGCCGACAGTTACAAAGGCAAACGCCTGAACTCTCCGAACGACGTCGTCGTGAAATCGGACGGCTCGATCTGGTTCACCGACCCGACCTACGGCATCATGTCCGACTACGAGGGCCATAAGTCCGAGCCCGAACAGGAAACCCGCAACGTCTACCGCATCGACGCATCGACGGGCGAGATCGAAGCTGTTGCCACGGATTTCATTCAGCCCAACGGCCTAGCCTTCGCGCCGGATGAGAAGCAGCTCTACATCGCCGATTCCGGCTCCCGAAACCATGATGTCCCCCGCCACATCCGCGTTTTCGACATCGTGGACGGCAAAAGGCTCGCGAACAGCCGGTATTTCTGCTCGATAGACAGCGGCGTGCCGGATGGGTTCCGTTTCGATGTCAGCAGCAATCTCTGGACCAGCGCTGCCGATGGCGTTCACTGCTTCGCGCCCGACGGCACGCTCCTCGGCAAGATCAAGGTGCCGCAGACGGTCTCGAATATCGCCTTCGGCGGCGTAAAGAAGAACCGACTGTTCATCACCGCCACCCAATCGCTCTATTCGATTTACACCACGACCAACGGCGCCCAATATCCATAGGATAGCATCGCGCGCCACTAGGACGTCAGCGCTGACTACCAGTCAGCCATCTCCAATCCAGAAAGAACCATCGATGCTTGAGTTTCCACGCGCCCTTCAGCAGCGCCAATCTGTTCGCAACGCCTTTTGCATGGGAGCCTGAGATGCGTTCCGTCGTCTCTTTCAACGAGAGCTGGAGTTTCCACGAGGGTTTCGGCCAGCGCCTGCTCGGGAGCTTCGATGGCTCAGCGACCGTCAGCCTGCCACACACGGCCGTTGAACTGCCGTTCAACTACTTCGACGAGACAAGCTACCAGCGGGCATTCACCTACCAAAAGATCCTGCGCTGGATGCCGGAATTCGAGGGCCGTGAGGTCTCGCTTGTCTTCGACGCCGCCATGGCCGATGCCGTCGTCTATTTGAACGGTGAAGAGATCATCGCGCACAAGGATGGCTACACACCGTTCGAGGCGCGCCTCAACGGCAGCCTGGTGGTCGGCGACAATCTGATTACCGTGAAAATCGACGGCAGCGAAAACCCTGAAATCCCGCCCTTCGGCGGCCGCATCGACTACCTGACCTATGCCGGCATTTACCGTGACGTCTGGCTGAAGGTCACGGACCCGGTTTCCATCGCCAACCTGAAGATCGAAACCCACAATGTGTTGGCGGAGGAAAAGTCGGCAAGCGTGCGTGTCGATCTTGCCAATCTGCAACAACTCACCTTCCTGGGCTCGGTATCCGCATCCCTGAAGGATGAGGATGGGCGCGTGCTCGCCACGGCTTCCGCGGAAACGACCGGTGAAGATGTTACTCTCTCTTTCAACGAGCTGACCGGTATATCGCTCTGGGATATCGACAATCCGGCGCTTTACGAAATCACCGTCGAACTGAAGACAAGTCACGGTTCCGACCGCGTCTCGTCGCACTTCGGCTTCCGCACCGCCGAGTTCACGATCCAAGGCTTTCTTCTCAATGGCCGGCCGCTGAAGCTACGCGGTCTCAATCGCCACCAGGCTTTCCCCTATGTCGGCTATGCCGCTGGCAGATCGGCCCAGGAACGCGACGCCGATATCATGAAATCCGTGCTGAAGTGCAATATTGTCCGCACGTCGCACTATCCGCAATCGAAGTGGTTCCTCGATCGGTGCGATCGCATTGGTCTTCTGGTCTTCGAGGAAATCCCAGGCTGGCAGCATATCGGCGACGTCGAATGGCAGCAGGAATCGATCCGCAACGTGCGGCGCATGATTGAGCGCGACTGGAACCATCCCTCGATCATCATCTGGGGCGTTCGCATCAACGAATCACAGGACAGCCACGATTTCTATGTCGAGACCAACCAACTTGCCCGTGAACTGGACCGTACGCGGCAGACCGGCGGCGTCCGCTACATAACCGACAGCGAACTGCTCGAAGACGTCTACACGATGAACGACTTCATCCTCGGCAACGAGGAACTGCCCGGCAACAACCGCCCGCGCACGGCGCTTCGTCCACAGCAGGAATCCACCGGTCTGTCGTACAAGGTGCCCTACATGATCACCGAGTTTGGTGGCCACATGTATCCCACCAAGATCTACGACCAGGAGGCTCGCCAAGCCGAGCATGTCCGCCGACATCTCGAGGTGCTGAACGCAGCCTATGGCGATCCTGATATCGCGGGTGCGATCGGCTGGTGCATGTTCGACTACAACACCCACAAGGACTTCGGCTCCGGCGACCGCATCTGCTACCACGGCGTCATGGACATGTTCCGCGAGCCGAAGTTTGCCGCCTATGTCTACGCGAGCCAATGCGAACCTTCCGAAGAGGTCGTCATGAAGCCCGTCACCTTCTGGGCTCGCGGCGAGCGCAACATCGGCGGCGTTTTGCCGTTGATCATCCTGACCAACTGCGATGAGGTCGAATTGCGATACGGCGCGGTGACGAAGCGGATCGGCCCGGACCGCGAGAACTATCCGCACCTGCCGCATCCGCCTGTCGTTCTCGACCACCGCCATTTCACGCCGGACGAGCTTGGCACGTGGGGGCTTGAATGGATCGATGGCGAATTCACCGGCTACATTGCGGGCGAGCCGGTTGCCAGGTTGACGCTCGCGGCCGACCCGCTGCCGACAACGCTGCAGGTCGTTGCCGACAGCCCGACTTTAAAGGCCCGGGAGCGCGACACGACCCGCGTCATCATCCGCGCGCTCGATCAGCAGGGACAGCGCCTGCCCTTCATGAATGACAATGTCACCATGCACGTCGACGGACCGGCGAAGATTGTCGGGCCGGCATCGATTCCGCTACAGGGCGGCACGGCCGGCTTCTGGTTGGAAGCGACAGGACTGACCGGCGCGATCAGCGTACAGGCGAACTGCAGCCGGCTCCCTGCCGTCAAGATCGAACTGACCGCCGTTTGAGCATAATGGCGGTACGCCCGACCTCGCGGGGCGTGCCGTCAGCCGGACCGCGCCGGCTGCACTGACCGGACTGTGCCGTTGTTGTCGACGATGCAAGAGAACTTCTTGCCGCCGGCATCGAGATCGACGCCGAAGGTGCCGTCGGGCAGTTGACGGGAGGCCGTGGGCAGTACCTTGGCGTTCGCGCCGGCAATTCCGGCCGCCGAATTGGCGCAGAGTAGCTGGAGATCCGCCGGTGCGGTCTGCAACGTGGTGCGGGCCATGCTGTCAGGCGCTGGCGGCGTCGGCGGCGTGCAGGCGCCAAGCAACGCCGCGCTCGCCATTGCCGTTATCGCCCAGCCGATCGAAATTCCCCTCGCGATTCTCTGCCCCAAGATCCTGTCCCCCGACTAGCGTTGTTTTCTCCATTTCCGGCGCTTGTGCCGGACCTATTGTCAGACGCCCTTGTAGAGCGCCGCCCCCTGCATCAGCACGATGACCTTGGCGCCAATCTTGATCCGCGAGGCGAGGTCGACGATGTCGTTATTGTTCATACGGATGCAGCCGGAGGAAACGTCGAGACCGATGGTCCAAGGTTCCGCCGTCCCATGGATGCGATAGATGGTGTCCTGGTCGCCTTCGTAGAGGTAGAGCGCCCGGGCACCCAATGGATTTTCCGGTCCGCCCGGCATCCCGGCTGCCCACTTGGCCGCGTTTGGGTCACGCGCCACCATTTCGGCCGGTGGTGTCCAGGTCGGCCATTCCGCTGTCCGGCCCACACGCACGATCCCGGCCCAACCGAAGCCTTCGCGCCCGACGCCGATACCGTAGCGGATGGCCTGCCCGCCAGGCTGGGTGAGGTAGAGGAAATGCTGGTTGCCGTCGATGATGATCGTTCCTGGCGGCTCCGCGGTCCTGAAGGTCACGGTCTGCATCCGGAATGCTTCAGGCGGTTGGTTGTTGCGCGCGTAATACTGGCGAGCCTTCCTCTTGTCGTAGTCGACCCAAGTGTGCGTCTTGGAGTCATAGATCTGTGTCTGAGCCCAGGCAGCCAGGGGGCCGAGGCAGGCTGCCGCAGCAAGCAGACCCAAAGTCAGCTTGCGCGGCCGGATGGCCTCTTTCCTCTTCACCGGAAATTTGCAGCGTGCCGTCATTGCTTAGCCCACCCATCCACGCGCTTTGCGTTGTCGGCGACCCATTTTTTCGCGTAGTCGAGCGGCGGTATGCGGTCGACTTCAAGCGCATAGCTCATCGCCGTCGCCTCCTCCGGCGTCAGATCGACTTTTTCCAGAAACGCCGCGATCTCGGGGCGTTTCTTGGCGAAAGCGGCGCCGTATCCGATGCGGAAGTTGGCTGTATCCCAGGCCGTCGATGCGGAGGACTTGGTGACCCAGAGCGGATCACTGGGACCGACGAGCTTCCACTTGCTGGCATCATGCGGCGGCTCGGTAAGGCGGACGATCTTGTGCAGGTCAAAGATGAAGTGCGGCGCGTAGCAGGCAAAGACAAGCGGCTGGTTTGTTGCGATCGCGATATCCAGCCCCGCCATGGCGACTTCTTCTTCCGACTCGACCAGCGTCAGGTTCTTGGCGTAGCCGTAGGTGTTTGCCCGCACCCGCTCGATCCCCGTCGAAGCCCAGGTCGGCGCGCCGAGCCACAGCTCGCCCTTGCCGTCACCATCAGTGTCGAGAATCTTTGTTTTCTCCGGATCGCTGAGATCCGCGATCGACTTCAGCCCCTTTTCGGCGGCAGCCGGCGTCGCGCAGATGCCCTGCCATGCCGGCACGCCATGCTTGGCGAGAACCACGGCACCCTTTTCCGTGACAAAGGTTTTGATGACATCTTCGAGGTTCGGCTGCCAGACCTCCGGCTGGATGTCCACCGTGCCTTTCTCCATGCCATTGAACGCAAGTAGCGTCCCGAGCTCCTGCACATCGGCATTGAGCCCGAATTCCTTGGCAATGCTGACCTTGAGAATATTCGCCGTCGCCTGCCCGGAAGGCCAGTTCGGCATCGCGATCACGAGATCGGCGGCGAAGGCGGCACTACTCATCGCAAGCGCTGCGGCGAGAATGGATGAGAAGAGCCCTGAACATGCTACGCACTTCATCATGCTGCCCCCAAACATGCGAGAAAGGATCGCAGAAATGCACGTCACATCTTGCAGGCGAACATGCATAAAGCATTTACATGCGTCAAGTCGAATTGACGTTCGCACCCGGTCCTAGCGAAGGCAGTTTTCGTCTGCCCAAGCCTTGACGCTCGCTGCCATCGTGGCGAGATGATCGGCGACGGAGAAGCCGGATATCTTCTTGCGCGGCGCGAGATCGTGGTCGCCATCCTCGAGCCAACGCAATGATATTGCGGGGGAAAGCGGATAGGTCTCGACCTCCTCGCGCGTACCGAATTCGTCGCGCGTCCCCTGGCAGATAAGCGTCGGCGAACGCAGGTTTCTCAGATGCGCGGTGCGCAGTTGTTGCGGCTTGCCGGGTGGATGAAAAGGATAGCCAAGGCACAACAATCCACAGATCGCGCCTTGGTCATATAGCTCGTCGGCAATTATGCTGGCCACTCGTCCGCCCATGGATTTGCCGCCGATGATGAGCGGCCCGCTGCTCGCGACCTCCTTTACCGCCTCCATGTATTCGGGGATGAGGGTCTCGGCTTTCGGCGGCGGTTTTCTTGCATCCGACGTCCGCCGCGCCGCCATGTAGGCGAACTCGAAGCGCGCGATCCGGAAGCCTTTACCGACAAGCGCTTCGGAAGCCGCCGTCATGGACTTCGAGTCCATCGGTGCGCCGGCACCGTGGGCAAGCAGGATGGTGGCTGGGGGATTGTCCGGGCCGGTGATCAGAAACGTCTCGCTCATCGCGATGTCATAGCGCAATGAGCGAAGCCTCACCATATCGGACGTGCAAGGTAATAGCCGGTCAATGGAATTTCGGCATGTCGGGAAGCGCCGAGAATTCTTCGCTGATCATTTCGCTCATGGCGACCAGGATCTCCTTGCGGGAGAAGCCCGACCGTTCGAGTTGCAGGATCATTTGGTCGAGATCCAGTTCGAGCTGACCGCGACAGCAGGCCACCCGATCGGCAGAAACGAGGAGAACTTCTTCAAGAATTAGCATCGCTTCGCTCCTAATTTCCAGAAGCAACCTGCGACTGCGCTAAATGTTCCAGGGACCGCCAGCAACATTTCCTGAACGGCGACTGCGGGATTTTATTACAGATTACTAATTAATATGCGGTCGACGCCCCTTCGATCACCAAATGTCCATGCCGCACTTGGCGGCTTCCCCCCAGGGGCCGTTTCAACTCTGTCTGCCGAGCACATGCACTGGGAACAAGATCAGCCAGTGGCCCACGGCGTAATATACCGTATACTACCTCATCCCCTGTGTATTTTACTGCCTTGACGCCCGTACTCATCTTATCCTTTGGAAAACTCGGAGGACATGGCGATGACTGCAAACGAGACGACCCCTCAGTCGATGACCAGTGCCGAAGATCTGCGCAAGCGTGCCCTTGAACTTCAGCTTGCGGAGATGGAACGCGACGACAAGATAAAGGCCCGCGAGGCGACGAAACATGCAGAGTTCGTCGAGGATTTTTTCCAGAAGCATATCGGCGAGACAGAGCGGGCGGTCATCAAACGGCTGGTGATGAAAGCCGCCGCGGACGGAAAATACGAAGCGATGGTCTACAGCTTCCCGTCGAGCCTCTGCTCGGATGGCGGTCGACACATCAACAACAACCTGCCCGGCTGGCAGAATACCCTCCAGGGCAAGGCAAGGGAACTTTACGATCTCTTCGAGACGGCGGCCAAGCCCCAGGGCTATGGGCTGAAGGCGGTGATCATCAATTTTCCGGGGGGCATCCCCGGCGACGTCGGCTTCTACCTGACCTGGGAGCCGCCCGTCGAATAATTCGGAGCGGAAAGCGCGCGATACCGGCCGACAGGGTTTGCGAACGTCCTGCGCTTTGCGGGGTAAGCGGGGAGACGCTTGGCCCTCCGCGCCAACGGAGCACGCGATGCCACGGTGCGCCAAGACGGCATGGAAGCGCACAGCACTCGCCAGGACGTATTCTCAAGGCATCGGAGCCCGTGGCGATGAAGGCGATTGAAGCATATTGCGAACGCATCTCCTGGCCGTATCGCTCATTGCAGTACACCACCACCTCCGCCTCGAGGTTCGAGCAAAGCCGTTCAGATTCAAGGATGCGCCGCTCATCCGTCGAGCTGGCCGAGGAAGCGCTCCAAGGCGTCGACCCCCAGGTCGTAGGACTCGAAAAGAGCGCTCAATGTCTCGCTTGCCACGGAGACAAGACAGCGACGGATCTCGGGGATCCTCATCATTAGTTTTGCGTCCGCGCTGCTTCGTTGAAGTCGTGGATCGTTCCATATGAGGAATTCAGCAGCCGCGAAGGAGCAGGCATTTCATGGCATCCGGCAGGCCACAGATCGCCGATGTAATCGACCCGGGTGATGCCCTCGGCGAAGTCCTCTTCGGACTGATTATGGCGCTGACATTTACCGTCGGCTCACGGGTCATCTTCACCGAAGGGGGCCTTGACGTCCGCGAGCTGATCGTCGCGACCATCGGCTGCAACGTGGCATGGGGCATCATCGACGCCGTGCTGTTCGTCTTGGGCGTGGTATTCTACAAGAGCCGGCGCGGACACGTCTTTCGGCAGGTCAGGGCCGCTCAAAACGAGCGGGACGCCATTGCTGCGCTCCGGAAGGAATTTCCGATCGACGGCGAACCGCTAGTTTCCGCGGCAGCGGATGAAGAGGCACTCTACCAAGCCATGCTCGGCCTCGCGCGGCGAGGAAGCCCTGCCAACACTCGTCTGTCGAGAGATGATTTTCTCGCCGCCGTCATCGTCTTTCTCCTGGTATCGGCGACATCGCTGCCTGCGGTTATCCCCTTCTTCATGATCAGCAGTGCGGACCTTGCGCTGAGAACCAGCAATTTTCTACTGATTGCCCTGCTCTTCCTGACAGGCTGTGCCTGGGCGCATTTTTCGGACGCAAAGCCGCTCAACGCAGGCATAACGATGACGTGCCTAGGCCTCGCGCTGGTCGGCATTGCGATTGCTCTTGGGGGGTAGGGATGGTGGACCGCGCTACGCCACCGCCCGCGACAGGGACCAGGAGTGCATCGGACTGGGCATTTCCCCTGCGATTGCACCTCAGCGTCATCATTGTCGGGCTGCTGGCTTGCACGGCGCTGCCGCTCGTGTGGATGGCATATACCCAAGGCAAGGTGACCGCCCTCTCCGCTGGCGAAGCACAAATGCGTCAACTCGGCTTGCGCACCATCGAGAACTACCGCGACGTGTTCAACGGCGGATACACCGCGATCGAGACGGCCGCCGCCGTCCCGCAAATGCTCACGCCGCCACCCCAGGATCTGCTGGCGAAGCAGGCCCTGCTGCTGCGAGAACTGAAGTCGTCCTTCCACATAGACGGGGTCTATGTCGGCTTTGCTGACGGGACGTACATTCAGGCCACGAACCTTGCGACAAATCCGGCGTGGCGCGACGCCTTGAATGCTCCGGCCGACGCCGCATTCGCCGTTCGTGCGATCACGAAGGTCATCGGTATTCCAGTGACGACCTGGACGTTCTTCGACCAGGACATTCGCCCTCTCGCTCGCCGCGCAGACGGCGACGATGTCTTCGACCCGCGGTCCCGGCCCTGGTACAAGGCCGCGGTCTCAGAGGGCCGGACGACATCGGTCGGCCCCTATATTTCCGCTGCGACCAACTACCTCACCCTGACGTTCGCTACGCCCGTAGCCGGGAAGGACCAGGTCGTTATCGGCGCCGATGTGATGCTTGTGACCTTGGGAGAGGTTGTCGATACCGGGACGATCTCAGAAGAGGCGCATGGCTACGTATTCGACAGCACCGGCCGCCTGATCGTTCACTCCGACCCCGCGATCATGACGAAACTGCGCGATCAGATGCGTCGCGGGAGGCTGATGTCTGTTGCAGACGTGGCAGCGACAGACCCAGCCATCCCGGCCGTCGCGAATCTGGCACAGGACCGCAGCCGGCCGGATGGCGATGTCGTCCGCTTTCTGGTGAATGGCCGCGAGTATCTGGCCCAAAGCTTTCGTGCGGAAATAGCCGGCATGCTGAAAAACTACACGGTCGTCATCGCAGCACCGCTTGACGACCTGGTCGGTCCTGTCGAGCGGACCCTGAGGCGCAATCTGGCTGCCGCGGCCGCCTTCCTGTCGGCGGGCGCGATCGCCGCGATCATCATCTCCCGGTTGATCAGCCGCTCGCTCTATGCGTTGGCCGACGAGGCGAGGCAACTGGGCAATCTGGAATTCAAACAGAGCCGCGTCTCGCGCTCCTGGATATCCGAGGTGAACGCGCTCGGCAAAGCGCTCGGTTCCGCCCGTGATACCATCCGGATGTTCTCGCTCTACGTGCCGCGTGAACTGGTCCGCAGGATTGTCATGACAGGCCAATCAGCGATCGGCTCCGCCTCCAGGCAGGAGATCACTGTCCTCTTCACCGACATCAAAGAGTTTACCGCCATCTCCGAATGGCGCTCGCCCGAAGAGGTCGTCGCCCTGCTTTCCACCTATTTCGAAACCCTCAATATGATTGTCGAGCGCCACGGCGGTACCATAGTGCAATATATCGGCGACTCCGTTTTGGCGATGTGGAACGCACCGGTTCATGACGAGCGGCATATCGAAAACGCCTGCCGTTGTGCCTTGTCGATGAAAGCGGCGATCGACGAGATGAATGCTTCCAATCGCGCCGCCGGTCGCCCCGAACTCGTCACCCGCTTCGGCCTGCACACCGGACCGGCCGTCGTCGGCAGCGTCGGCGCCGAAACCCGCCGGCAATACACCGCGATCGGAGACACTGTAAACATCGCCTCGCGACTGGAGGGCCTGAACCGCGACTATGGAACCTCGATCCTCGTCAGCAGCGCGGTCCGCGACGCAGTTGCGGAGAATTTCAGTTTCCTGCCTATCGGCACTGTCAGCGTCAGGGGCCGAACGGGGCAGACCGAGCTTTACGAGCTTCGGGGCTAGTATCGCTCGAACAGTCCGTCCATTGCAGGAAGGCTCTTGGCCCCTGCCAGAGAGCGCTGCTATAGTGATCGGTAGGGGGCGAAGCTGCCTGGAGTATTCGCTCTTTCTGCAGGCTGGGTCCCGCGATCACCGTGTCAAACCCGAGGTTTGTGTGGCCCTCACTATCGTTGCCCAGATCAAGGTCGACTTCAAAATACGGCACCAGCATCGTCGCCGTCCCGCGGACTCTCACGGACTGATGGTCACGTGGTACGAACTTCGGAATGATGCGCCATTCGCACTCCTCACGAAAGGACGGATCCTTGAAGGCACAGGCTAGCTGCTGGTAACGAGTGACAATCTGGTTTGCGAACTCTTCGACCCGTTCATCGTCCAAGGGCGTGGTGGCATCGATCGTCGCCAACGAGTGATCGATGAACTCCTTGGCGAGCGCTGTTTTCTGGCTTTGCTCATAGATACACTTGACAAGGCGGAAGCCCGCCCTTTCGGCAACCCTTTGCAGGTCGCTGACTACAAATCCCAAGCATACTCCTCCACCCGCACCATAGCCCCTCCATTGGCTCAGGAGATCGTCGTCCTCCGCAAAGGACGCCGTGTAGACATATCCCTGCTGGAAGAAATCGATGAGAGAGGCTACCCGAAGCAATATGGCCTGCTGTCTTGACGATGCGGCCTTCGCACGCTTCTGGTTCCGCCTTCAGGTAGCCCAGCCCATATACGAACTTCCTCTGAATCATTCAGATAGTGGATGTTTGTCGCCCATATCACTTTCGAACTGACAATACCGAGAAACCCTTGAAGTGTCGTGTAGTGGAAAAGGCGCGGCCGCAGTGTCACGCTCGCCCTGCCGGCTGACGTCGGCAGAAGCGAAAGGTGATCGTTAATCATATTTGGCATCAGTCGAGCTCCGTTGAGGCGAAACCACGCTAGGTGTGTAGTCCCTGAGTGTGATGGTGCATCATTGAACCTGAGTCGTCAGGAAGAGGATGCATTATGGGAAGTATTCTTCACGGCAGCGCCCGCACGACGCCGCGTCTTCGAGCCGAACTCCAAGCGTCGCAAGAAAGTACCCGGT
>NZ_JBFTQH010000038.1:0-45522 GCF_056398905.1 Rhizobium sp. 01T417
TCAGTCCTTCCAGACCGCTGTCGTTATAGCGGCTGATGATCTTGTGACCGGTCTTGCGGGAGATGCCGAATTCGCGGCACAGCGCCGCTATCTTCTCGCCATCCAGAACCCGCGCAACGAATTTGAGACGCTCGTCCATGCGGTTGCACTCCTGCAAAGGCACCTTCGCTCTCCTCGCAAAGGCCAAAAGTGTAACCCATGTCTCCGGTATGAACTGTCACCCCTCTCTCGGGAAGGACAAACTGCTCGTTTCTTCAAAGATCGCCTCTTAGTTCCACGTATCGCGCCGATGCACCAACCCGCACGTGAAACCTTTTTGGCGCAGCCACGCAGGCCGCGAAGGCGGCTTTACCCGCAGGACGCTTGAGCGCCTCGTTCGCCCTCAGTTGGCCCAGCCCGGTCAGTAACCGCACGACAACGCGTTTGTCGGTCTGAAGCCATGTGCACAGGCGGGATTCACGGAATACCGCGGTTGATACTGAAAATCTCCGCGATTTGAACTTTGCGGAGTTGTTGTGCAGGCCGAAGCAAACGCGGCGAGCCCTATCAGCATAAGCATCCGAAGTCTGCGCATGGGTTTCTCCCTGCGGTGGGTGAACTCGTGTCGAGAAATAATCTATCACCGCCATCTGGCGCATGCGAACGAACAGTTGACGGCGAAATTGGCTTTGTGTGGCGCCAGTGGAGCGGTACCTTGCACGGCGTGAATACGCCCCTTGACGCTGTCGTAAAAAGAGAACAAAATAGGAACATTCCTATGGAGGTTCTCATGACCCATACTGAACAGGTTATCGCGAATGCCCTTGCTGCCGTCGCCGCAAGCCGGGCGGAGCGGGAGCGCGATGCCGAGCGCCGCAAACGCGTTTTCGGCCATATCGATATCGGCCGCCCTCTGCCTGTAATCAAAGGCCAGCAACTCAGCCTTGACCTTCACTGATGACGACGTGATTGAGACGATCGCCACCGTGCTGAAGGACGTCCGGTGCCAATCGGTATCTTGCGATGGCATTGCGTGGCCGGAACTCGTTTGCCGCCGGCCCAAATGAGTTGGTCCGCACCGGCTCCTGCCGCGAAATTCGACGACAGGGGTGCCTCTCGTGACTGCGGCCCAGTCGTCACCGTCGCCCATATTGACGGGACACGTGATCTGCCCGCCCTCTATTTAGAACGTGTCCCAGCCCGGACCCATGTCGATATTGCCGTTGACCGCTCCTGGATCGCTGAAGCCGAGATTGACATGTCAGTCGTCGCCCAGGCCCGTCGTCGCTGACCCAGCCTGATAGCGAACGCTCACCGCCGATGGCTTGCTGGCCGCCGCCTGAGGCAGGTCATCAACCTTCGCCGTTACCGTCGCCCGGCTCACGTGCTGAGGCGTGGTGGCAGGCACAGCCCAAAGCAGATCTTTCTCAGTCAGCCGATGTGGCGGTGAAGACAGCCAACTGGGCATCGAAGGCACGCTTGAAGGCCGGCCGCGCTTTGCCGCGGGCGACATAGGCGAAAAGGTTCGGGTATTCGTCCAGCATGCCCAATCCTTCCAATCTGCGCAGTACCGTCACCATGAGGATGTCGGCGGCACTGAAGTTCCCGTCGAGCCAGTCGGCATCGCCAAGCCGATCGGAAAGTTCGCTCAGTCGCTTGCGAATGCGTTTGTCAATCATGGGCAGGCGCTGCT
Source organism: Rhizobium sp. 01T417 (assembly GCF_056398905.1). Lineage (NCBI taxonomy): Bacteria > Pseudomonadati > Pseudomonadota > Alphaproteobacteria > Hyphomicrobiales > Rhizobiaceae > Rhizobium > Rhizobium sp. 01T417. The sequence goes on from NZ_JBFTQH010000038.1 coordinate 1,673, forward strand.
CGTACCAGGGCTGGTCGCCCTCCAGGAACCTGGCAACTTCTCTATCGACGATCGGCGGCTCTATCGTGTCCAGTGCGGCAAACATCCATGCGATCGCGCGTGCCCGGGCATTTGTATCCTCAGGCAGCAGGCCCGCATGGCGCTCCGCGATATGCAGCACGATCGCCCCCGACTCAAACAGGGCGAGATCGCCCTCCTCATAGGTCGGAATCTGCCCGAAAGGTTGAACCGCGAGATGCGCGGGTTCCTTCATCGCTTTGAACGAAAGAAGACGAACGTCGTAAGGCTGGCCCACTTCTTCGAGCGCCCAGCGAACGCGCATGTCGCGCGCCAAACCCCGGCCGCGATCGGGCGACCGTTCAAAGGCGGTAATGGTGATGGCCATTGTTGTTCTCCATAGCGTGTCTGTCTTGAAGACGACTGGCTGAACGAGATTCTGACACCCAATGTTCAGGATAGTCCTCGCGGTTGTTCAAATAGTCAGGAAGGATTCCTGCTGGCGCGAGGGGGCAGCTTTCGACTTATGCTGGCCGTTTCTTCCGCACAGGTCGCAAACGCCCACATCGCGAAGGGTGCGTCGCCTGCTTCGACTAAGCCATCCTTCGCAGCACATCGAGCAGCGTCTGGGCGTCGTCATTGGCGCCGATCCGCCGGAGGCCGTCGTCCGCAAGCGTAGCGATCGCCTCGAGCGCTTCGTACTCGTTCCAGCCCGCATCGACCGATGCCGCGACGAGATCGCGGAAGGCGAACTGCAGCGCGTCCTGGCAGCGGATGTCCCGGTCGGGGTCATCAGTGGCGACGAAGGGTTTGTAAATGTCTCTCATCTCGCTCCCCGCGAATGTGCCGACGAGACAGAATAGTCGAAATGTGTTTAAGGAAATGCTTAAGAATTTGCCAATCTTCAGGGGTAAAGTGCCGATGCGATGGGCGGGGAGTGTTGCGGCGCGTAGCGGTCTCCCGAAACGGCAACAAAATGGTCTTCAGAAGGTTAAATCTCGGACGGCCGCCGTTCTCAATTCTATTGCGGAATGATAATACTGTCAGCGCAAACGGAGGGGGATACTCTATGCCACGCATATCGCAGCTATACTTCAGGACGGCAGTCATATTTCTGATTATCGGCATCCTCATGGGGCTGAACATGGCGATCTCGCAGGATCACAGCGTGATCGGCGCCCATGCGCACTGTAATCTCTTGGGTTGGGTGACCATGGCGATCTTTGGCGGCTACCACGCCCTCAATCCCCAGAAGGCCGAGAAGCGTCTCGCGATGATCCAGTATTACGTCTACACGGCAGGCATCGCGCTCATGGTGCCGGCGCTCTATCTCATGCTTCAGGGCAATACGGCCATGGAGCCGATCGTCGCTCTGGCGTCGGTCATCACCTTCGTCGGCGTGTTGCTGTTCGCTTTCATCATCTTCTCCAGCGAAAAGGTGGTACTCACACCGCCGGCGCCGTCATATCGCTGATCTGTCAAATGCAGCGTCTGGCAGGGTAGCCACCCTGCCCGGCACTCCGCCCAGCGCATCTCGTCGCCGGACATCGATGTCGCTTTAATTGCGAGCCCGTTGCGAGCACGTCGCCTCGAGTTTCAATGGACGATCTGAATCCGGATCTGTTCCTTCGCCGCGTATTCGTGGCAATCGCCGGCAGCGTCGCCGACGAAGATCACATCGCCATCGGAATCGAACAGGCCCCAGCAGGCTTCGTCGTCGAGGTAGACTTTTCTGACATAGCCGAAGGGTTCGGCATCGAGGACGACGCTGGGTGCATCAGGAACAGCCGCAAGTGTTCGCATGGATAACTCCAATGAGTCGTTTCTGTTTTAGTGCAAGCTTATATTGCACTTTGAAGCTGACCTGGGGCTATCCTTAGAAATCGGGATGGGAAACTGAGGTTGACGAGCGGACGGATTGGAGTCGGCCGAATCACCCGAGTGGTCTGTTTCCGCCCCTTCGCCGGAGCTGAAGCGCATTGCCGCGGGCAATCAAAATCCTTATCTAGCACAGGCTGTCATCACCAAAGGATTTTCTCATGGCCGCCGATCTCAAGGCTCGTCCCCGTCCCGTTGGAGCAACCGCCGTTCTTGGTCGCACCGGCTTTCCACATGTCACCTCGGCCACCAAGGGTGAGCTCGATATCGTCACCGGCGCCTCGCAACCTGGCTTCAATCCGCTCGACCTCCTCTATGCGTCGCTGTCAGCCTGCCTGGTCCTGAGCGCGCGCATTGCCGCAAGCCAGATGGGCATGCTCGACCGGATCACGGAGATCACGGCCGACGTTACTGGCGAGAAGGCAAGCGAAGGCCCGTCGCGTGTCCAGACATTCAACATCGCCTTCTCGATCAAGGGCGACCTCGATGAAGAGACGCGCCTGAAGATCGCCCATGCGGCGGAAGAAATCTGCACGGTCAGCAACACAATTCGCGGGGCGCCTGAATTCTCGGCCGTCATTTCCGGCTGATAGGCTCGGTGCTGCAAATTCGCATCGGCGGGCAATAAGATTGCGCTTTTGCCTGCCCCTGTCGCTCCTCGGCTATCACGACACCATCGCTTCTGATAGGTCCGTTGCTCGCCGCCGGTCGTCAGGCGGTCAGAACGCATCGAGAGCTAATGTCGCAGGCCGCTTCCACCGTCGCAGAAACCCCCGCATCCAACCGTTTTCCCCTCGCCGCCCTGATCCTCGGCGGCGCGGCGATCGGCGGCTCGCCGATCTTCGTGCGGCTGTCGGAAGTCGGGCCGATGGCGACGGCCTTCTGGCGCGTCGCCCTGGCGCTGATCCCGATCTTCATATTCTCGCTTGCGAAGGGCAAGGATGCGGGCTCGAAGCCTGAAAAGCTATCCGACTATGCCCTGCTGGTCGTGCCGGGTGTCCTGCTCGCCATGGATCTCGCGGCCTGGCACCTCTCCATCACCATGACGTCGGTGGCCAATGCGACGCTGCTTGCCAATCTGGCTCCCGTCTTTGTCACGGTGATCGGGCTTCTGTTTTTCGGCGCAGTCGTTACCCGTGTCTTCGTTCTCGGGCTGGTATTGGCGCTTGCTGGCGTGGTTGTCCTGAAGGGCGGTCCTGCGGCGCTTGGCAATGGCGACCTCAGCGGCGATGGCGTCGCGGTCATCGCAGCCGTGTTCTATGCCGGCTACATCCTGGCAATCGGCAAGCTGCGCAGCCGGTTCGATACGGTCCGCATCATGCTCTGGAGCACGGCGTCGGCTGCTGTCTGCATCTTCCCGATCGGCTTCTTCTACGAAGGCCACATGCTACCGCCGACGGCCTATGGCTGGGCGATCGTCTTCGGTCTTGCCTTCGTCAGTCACGCGGGCGGGCAGGTGGCGATTGCCTATTCGCTCGCCTATCTGCCGGCCGCCTTCTCCTCACTGACGCTGCTGCTGCAGCCGGTCGTGGCGGCAATCCTCGCCTGGGTTCTGCTCAGCGAACCGATCGGCCCGATGCAGGCGGTCGGCGGGGCAGTGGTGCTCGCCGGGATTCTGGTTGCCCGGCGAGGCTGATCTCAAATCAGGCGGCGGCCGCAGCGGCGACGCGACGCGCATCGAGGATGGCGAGCGCCTCGTCGACCGTTGAGGCAAGCTCCGCCTTGTCGCTGTTGCAGGTGCCCCAGGCCTCGATGAAGCTGCTCGTCTTGCCGTAGCTGTTGTCGAGAACGCAGTGATCGGCGCCCAAGAGCACGCACATGATATGCCCGTGCATGCGATCGGTGATGACCTGGCGCGCCGAGCTCAGCAGGGCGACGCCACGGTCGAAACGCTGCTGCGCCCGTTCGCGATAGGCAAGCTCCGTCATCCGCGCGCGGCCGCCGATACGGCCGGTCAGAAGGCCCTTCAGGATCGCGGCGTGCTTCGTCTGGCGCTGGAAATCGGCAGGCTCGTCGGGCCAGTCCGATTTCACGGTACCCGGACGCAAGGTTGCTGCCGTCAGGTCCTGTGCGGTGCCGACTTCCTGGTCCTCACGCAGATTGAGCAGCAGCTCGTGCTGCGGCGTCGGTCGAGTGACCGGACCGATGCAGAAGGCCATGTCCGGGCAAAGCCGCGTTTCGCACTGGAACCAGCGCTGGGCAAATTCCAGGCTTCGCTGGTCGCGAACGAGAAGCGTGAACTGACCGTGGCGCTCGATCGCACGCGCGGTGCTGTCGACATTTGCCTGCTCCTTGAAATGGATCGTCTGCGGCATCTGGACGATCGGGCGGCCCTTGTGCTTGTCGAGCAGGCCTTCGCGGAACTGGCGGTAGCCGGCCCAGATGTCACCGAAATTGCCGCCGCCGTGCAGGAAAATGCGACCGCTGCTGATCGCGCCGAGCATCCGGTCTTCATCATAGGTCGGGATCTCGGTCACGTAGGTCGGGCGCGTACGTTTCTTGTCGAAATAGGCAAGCTCGCCGAGCCAGATGGCGCTGTCGCCGATATTGTAGTGGTTCGGGAAGTCGAGAAGCGCAAAACGCTCGGACGGATCAAAGAGGTCGGAAAGGCAATTGGCGATCACGCCCTGCAGGCGGTTGATGATCGTAATATTGGATTCCATGAAATGCTCCTTGTTTACGGACACTCGGGTCCATGCAAGCGGCTAGGCTTCGGCCTGTTTGCGGAATGGGTTGAGGGACATGGCAAGCGCGATGTAAGGGCGGATGACCGAGCGGCCGAAGATCGGCAGGAACGCCAGGTAAATCAGTCCGCCCAGGCCGATGCTAAGGCCAAGCGCGAGCCAGCGGTTCTGAATGTGCTCTACGATGACCGGATGCGCGAACCACACGCAGACGGCCATCAGTGTCGCGCCGCAGAAGGGTAGGGCGACGGCCTTCAGCGTGCTTTTGGCGTCGATATGCGCGTATCGCTGAAGCACATATTGCTGATAGGGCATCGTCAGCCAGGCACGCAGCGTATAGCCCGCAGCAACGGCGACAACGCCGTAGGGGACAAGCAGCCAGGTGAGGATCAGCGTCGTCACGAGCTGCAGGGCGGCGACGGAGAGGATCGATTCCGCCCGGTTGACAGCCGAGAGCGCCGACGAGGCAAAGAAGTTCGTGACGAAGGGAACCGCCATCAGCACGAGGACGGTGGCGATATCGCCGGCATTGCCCCACTTGTTGCCGAAGAGCAGCGCGATCATGTCGTTCGACAGGGCGCCGAAGCCGAGCAGCAGCGGGATGGTTCCGAGCGCGGCTGCACCGACGATCTTGTTGTAGGCGTTGCGGAAGGCCGTGTGGTCGTTCTGCAGGCGCGACAGCGTGACGAGCGATACGCTGCCGATCGGGGCCAGCACCGCTTGGCCAATCAGCTCGATCAGCCGCCAGGCAATGCGATAGCGGCCGACTTCGACCGGGCCGAACCAGCGCGAAATGAAGATATCCTGCACGCGGGCGAGCAGCATCCACATCAGCTGGGTCACGACAAGGCTGATGCTGAAGAGGAAAACGGACCGGAACATCGGCACATTGAAGCGAAACTTCGGCATCCAGGGATAGTAGAACCAGCCGAGGAGCACGGTCACGGCGGCGTTGACCGCGGTCTGCGCAACGAGCGCCCAGACGCCCCAGCCGAGAAAGGCGCAGACGACGGCGGTGATGCCTGAGAGCAGGCTGGCGGCGATTGCCTGCCCGGCGAGGCTCTTGTGGCCGAATTCACGGGCAAGGCGCGCATTGTGGATGACGGCCAGCGACGAAATCGGAAGCAGTGGTGCCAGCCAGCGCAGAATGCCTGAAACCGATGGATCGCGCACCAGATCGCCGTAGTAGGGCGCGAAGAAGAACACCAGCGAGGCAACGATGGCGCTGAAGGCGATCGTCGCCCAGAAGGCGGTATCGGCAAGCTCCTCGTCGAGATCAAGCTGGCGCGTGACCGCATCACCGAGGCCTGCATAGGCAAGCACGCGGCCGATTTCCACGAAGAGGCTCGCAAGCGCGAAGGTACCGAAATCGCCGGGCCCGAGAATGCGTGCGAGGATGACGAAGATCACGAAGGTCGCGATTGTGCTCCAGGCCACGCGAATGACCGACCAGAGGACGGAAAGTGCGGTTTTCTTCTTAAGCTCGGCGTGCGCAATTGCCGTATCGGCCATGCATTATCCAATCGAATTTGGCTCGCGAAGAGTCGCGCGTTGATTCTGTTGGCGGCGAAGCGAAACCTCAGGCGGGCTGCTTTGCCTTCGGCCCTCGCCAGTAGGCGAGCATGCCGGTCAGGTTGTCACGAAGCTGGCTGCGGTAGGTCAGGCCAAGTTCCTCGTTGAGTTTTCGGCGCCCGATGGCCTCCATGAGCGCCTGGCGGATTTCCCAGCGCAGCATGCCGCGCATGTTCGAGCGGCGATCGAAGAGATATTTGGCGTACAGCGCTCCGTTGCCGAAGGCGTAGCCGGTCTGGAGACGCTTGATATCCGCGAGTTCACGCCGTCCATGGAAGTGTTTGACGGCAAAATCCGGCAGATATTCGACACGCACGCCGGCATTGAAGGCGCGGTGCACGTAGTCGGTGTCCTCACCGGAGCGGAAAGGGGAGCCCGCCCCGAAGCGAGTATCGAAAAAGCCGATCTTCTCGACCAGCCCATGGGGAAACGCCATGTTCGCGCCATGAATGAAGCCGCCGGCATGCAGCTCGCTGCTCAATACCGCAGGTTCCATCTCGGGCTTGATCGTGACCGGCAGGTCGCGTGTGTCGCCGAGCTCGATCCGCCCGCCGCGCATGACCATCTCGGTATCCGAGCTGAAAAGCGCTGCGAGCGTGCTGAAATAGTCGGGGAAAATCTCGCAGTCGTCGTCGGTAAAGGCGAGGACACGGCCTCTCGCGGCGTTGAGGCCCGTGTTGCGGGCGACGGCGAGGCCGGGTTTCGCTTCATAGATCAAGTTGGTCTTGATCGGCGCGGTCGACGCCCATTGGCGGACGACGTCCGACGTCTCGTCCGTGGAGCCATTGTCCACGAAGACCAGTTCAAGTCTCAGATAGTCTGCCTGGCGGGCGGCAATAGAAACGGCATCCAGGCAGTTCGTTAGTCCATAGACCCGATTTCTCGACGAGATGATCAGGCTGATGTCCACGGGCCGAGGAGGCATGCAAATTCCCCTTCTGCGATCGATGTCGAGGCGAGGATAGGGCTGGGACCCCGCTTCGGCAAGGAGCATTTTGCGCTGCAGCAAAATAGAACAGTTGGAGCAGTTCGCAGACGAATGTGGTAATTTCTTGCCTTCTGTATCGCTTAAGACAATCTAAATATAGATTTAAAAGATAAAAGCTGAATTCTGTGGATAATGTAAGTGGAAATAATTCTTAAAAATTCATAATTCTAGTTTTAATAATATATAGTGTGATCAAATTGAGAAAAGATATGTAAAGATGTCGACGTATATTGTATAAAAAAATACGGCAGCGTCGAAATATATTCACACCGTATAAGTGTTGCAAACAGTCATGGCATTGCTTTCAATTTCTGGAAAAGAGACGGGCACGTCTTCATGAATAACAAATAACCGAGGGCCCTTGCGCAGTGGCGTTCATTGTTGACGTTTAGCACGAAGCAGAAAGGTACAACCGTCGGGAACAGCAGACCTTTGTTCGCTATCGTCAAGCGCGAGTTTGTGAAGGCTTGTTTGTCTTTGCTTTGAAACGTTGCTTCCGAACGCCGCAAAAGGACGGAATTGCAGGCGTGTCCGCGCGCGTCGGTGCATGAATGCAGGGGAACGCAGGGCCGGTGCCGTCCCTGCGAAAAAGCCCTTCCGAGCTAGTTGATCTGCTGTGCCAGCCATTTCTGGATGATCGAAACATCAGCGTCGCCGAGATCGTGTCCGCCGGCGATGACATCAGAGTCGACGGTCGCTCCCGATTGTTTCAGCCGGGTTTCGAGGTCGCTGGCATATTTGCCGTAAGCATCCGTCTTGCCGCTGATGACCAAGAGATCCGTGCCTTTGAGATCGGCGTGCGGATAATCCTTCAGGACCGGCATGGAGCGCAACAGCACAGCTTTGTGCACCAAATTCGGATGCAGATAGAGGAGCGAGTTGAGGAGGTTCGCGCCGTTGGAATAGCCGACATAGACGATCTTCTTCGGATCCAGGCCGTAGGACGATACGGCTCCCTCGATGAAGGCGGCAAAGGCCTCGGCTTCGTTCTTGATATCGTCCTGGTCGAAGGAGAACGGCGTGATGCGCTTGTACCAGCGCGGAATGCCTTCTTCCGTCGCCCGTCCGCGCACGCCAAGCAGCGTGGCACGCGGGGCAACCTCGTGCAGCAGGGGCATCAACGTCGTTTCGTTGCCGCCTGAGCCGTGCAACAGCACGAAGACGCTGCCGTCAGGATCCGGCGGCGTATAAAAGCGGTGCACGAAGGGCAGGTCGCGGTAGTTGATGCGGGGCTCGCCGGGCATCGAAAATTGCGGCAGTACGACCTTCAGATCCTTGAGATCGGTGATTGGGTCCTTGGGAACGAAAAGCCTGGTGCCGAGCGTGGCCCGCGGCTCGTCCACCATCATGCCGGGCTTGTCTGTCGCCAATTCGATCAGTGTGCCGCCTGGCTCGCGGGCATAGAGCGATTCGAAATACTTGCGATCGTGCAGGTTCGTCGCCGACGCGCCGCTTTCCTTCAGGGCATCGTGCACCTTGTGAAGTTGCTTCTCGTCTACGGCGCGGAAGGCGACGTGATCGGCCGTCCCGGTACCGGGCGCGCCGGACCAGAATCCCTGGGCATTCCTGATGTCGACAATATCGCCCGATTCCGAGACAAGCCGGTCGATGTTGCCGCGCGTTTCCTGGAAGCGGTAGCCGAAATGACGCTCCGCGAAGTCACGGCTTTCGGCCGGTTTCTCGGTGAGCATGGTGACGCCGCGTACCCGCTGAATGGCGTGTTCGACCGGAACGCCCGCGCCGTCCCAGGTAGCGGGCGACTTCAGATCACGGGCGCCGGCGAGCTTGACGATGATATTGTCGGGGTCCTTCAGCCGCAGCACAGGTTCGCCAAACTCATCGGCCGGGCCCTCAGAGCGAAGTCCGAAACTCATGCAGCGGGTGAGCCAATAGCCGATGCTCGATGGATCGATCGCAAGCGACAGCTCACCGATCTGGCTGTGGCCGACGCGGCCGGGTGAACCGTCTTCCCATACAAGGAAGGTCACCAACGAGCCGGGGCTGCCAACGCCGTCCCCGTAGAAGAGATGAAGCTGCGTGGCGTCTTCGAATCCGGCGGTCTGCTTGACCAGCCGCATGCCGAGAAAACCCGCGTAGAAATCCACGTTTGCCTGCACCTTTCGGGTCAAGAGGGTCACGTGATGGATGCCAGATACCATTGAATACAGTCCGGATGGATTGGGAGGCGTCGCCATCGCCAGCATTAGTGCAAGTATAAACGTCATGCCGTTATAATTGGGGTTTGCCTCGAAGGTTCCGCATAAAGAACTAAGCTATCTCCACGCGCCTGCAAATTCAAACTGTCCAGTCCGTCCAACACTTCGCGGAATTGCTGAAGGGTCGGCGGCTTGAGCATGCAGGTGGATGCTGCCATCGAGCGCGCGCAGGTTTTTCTCGCGCGGCCGTGAGGCCAAGCCCCGGGCCGCCGGGTCGCCCTGCCTGCGGCAGCTTCCAGAAGGCGTCGAAGATCTTGTCCTGATAGGTGGGGTCGGTACCAGGCCCGGCTCTTCAACTGGTCGCCGTCAAGCTTGCCGGCCAAGTCGTCGAGCAGGATTTCCGCGTACATCGCGATGTCTCGCGGCGGCGATTGCAGATCGTGCGAGGCGATTGCCAGGAAGCGCCGAATGCGCTCCTCGTTTTCAGTCGATTCAATCGGTTGCTCGGACGACATGCTGCAGAACCTCCCAGTCGGGCGAGAATAGAAAGAGGGCGCCGGTTCCGCAACCGGCGCCCTCATTTCGTTTCATCTCACTAGCACTCAGCCGGCGGTCTTGCGCGGCTGGCCCTCTTCCGGAGGGATGATTTCTGCTTCGGGCTCGGCCGCAGCAATGGCCTTGCCGTGGCGACGACGCCAGTCGCCGAGGAAGAGCAGGATCGGTGCTGCGATGAAGACCGACGACGCGCCGGCAACGAGAATGCCGAAGACCATCGGGATCGCGAAGCTTGAGACCGCGCTGCCGCCCCAGATCGCCATCGGCAGCAAGGCAAGAAACGCCGTCGCGTTGGTGTAGAGGCTTCGTGCGAGCGTCTCGTTGATCGACCGGTCGATGATCTCGCGCAGCGGCATCGACTTGTAGAGGCGCATGTTTTCACGCATGCGGTCATAGACCACGACCTTGTCGTTCACCGAATAGCCGACGAGCGTCAGGATGGCTGCGATGGCTGTCAGGTTGAAGTCGAGGCCGGTCAGCGCGAAGAAACCGATCGCCTTGGTCACGTCGAGGATAAGCGTGACGATAGCGCCGACAGCGAATGGCCATTCGAAGCGATACCAGATGTAGAAAAGCATCGCCAAGCTTGCGATGACGACCGACAGAATGCCGGCCCAGGCGAGCTCGCCGCTGACCTTCGGACCGATGACATCGGTGCCGGTAACGGTTGCCGACGGGTCGATCTTGACGATCTCGGCCTTCAGCTTTTCAACGGCTGCCGTCTGGGCTTCTTCCCCACCTTCCTGACGCTGCGCACGCACCGCCATGGTGTTGTTGTCGCCGTAGGTCTGGAGGGAGACTTCGCCGAGGCCAAGGCTGTTCAAGCCTTCGCGGAAGCGGCCGAGATCGGCGGCGTCCTGCGTCTTGACCGACATCTGGATCCCGCCGCGGAAGTCGACGCCGTAGTTGAGACCCGGATGGATGAAGAGGACGACCGAGGCGATCGACAGAAGCGCCGAGACCGTCACGCCGAAGAAGCGAGCCTTCATGAACTGGATATGGCGGCCGTAAGGGTTGAACATCATCGGGATCATCGGCTTGATGTTCAGGACCTTCAGCTTACGACGGCGTGTGATCTCGATCATCGTGACGCGAACAAAGGCGACAGACGTGAACATCGAGATGATCAGGCCAAGCGCCATGGTCACAGCGAAGCCGCGGACCGGGCCGGTGCCGAACCAGAACAGGATGGCCGCTGCGATCAGCGCCGTCATGTTGCCGTCGATAATCGTCGAATAAGCGCGGCGGAAGCCGGTATCGATGGCAGCGAACGCGCTCTTGCCCTTGCGCGTCTCTTCGCGGATGCGCTCGTTGATGAGAACGTTCGCGTCGACCGCAAGACCGATACCGAGGACGACACCCGCGATACCTGGCAGCGTCAGCGTTGCTCCGACAAGCGTCAGGGCCGAGAAGGTCAGGATCGTGTGGATGAGCAGCGCGAAGTTCGCGAGGAAGCCCCACGTGCCATACAGGATGAAAATGAAGGCTGCGACAAGCGCGAAGCCGACGAGACCCGAATAGATACCCATGCGGATAGCGTCCGCGCCGAGGTCGGCACCGACGGTGCGTTCTTCGATGACGGTCAGCTTGGCAGGCAGGGCGCCGGCGCGCAGCATGGCGGCGAGCGTTGTTGCGCTGTCAGCCGAGAAGTTGCCCGAAATCTGGCCGGAGCCGCCGGTGATCGGTTCGCGGATGACAGGTGCGCTCAGCACCTTGTCGTCGAGAACGATGGCGAACGGATTGCCGACGTTCTGACGGGTGATGTCGGCGAATCGGGTTGCGCCGGCGCTGTCGAAGCGGAAGCTGACGACGGGCTCATGCGTATTCGGATCGAAGCTGACGCGCGCATCCGAAAGACGGTCACCCGAAATCTCGACGCGGTCGAGAACTGCAAAGCTGTTGCCCTGCTCATCCTTCAGCATCGTCACGCCCGGTCCCGGAGCGTTGTTCGGAGAAAGCATGTGGAAGGACATCTTCGCGGTCGAGCCGAGAAGCTGGCGAAGGCGAGACGGGTCCTGTGCGCCCGGGAGCTGCACGAGCACGCGGTTTCCGCCGATGCGCTGGATCGTCGGTTCGGCGACGCCGACCTGGTCGACGCGCTGGCGAATGACTTCAAGGCTCTGCTGGACCGCGGAATCGACATTGGCTGCAATGCCGGCCGGCGAGAAGGCGACGAGGATATTGCCGCCGCTGGTCGTAACCGAGAGATCGGACTGGCCGGCGCTGAGGCCGGTGGCAATCGCATTGCCGAGCGTCTTCAGCTGTGTGACCGCATCGTCCGTCTGTGCCGTATCCGTCAGGGTCACGACGATCTGGTTCTGATTGCGAACGACTGATTTCGTCTGGATGTTCTTCTCGCGAAGGACGCGGCGGGCATCCTGCAGGAGCGACTGCAGGCGCTCGCGGGTCAGGTCCGCTTCGTCAACTTCGAGAACGAGGTGCGAGCCCCCGCGAAGGTCGAGACCGAGCGAAACCTGGTTATGCGGCAGCCACGAGGGCAGACGCGCGAGGGTGGATTGCGGCAGTGCGTTCGGCAGAGCGATCAGAATGCCGAGGAGAATGATCACCGTATAGGTGAACACCAGCCATGGTGAATTACGCATGTTGTTGTTTATCCTTGATAACGCTTGAGCCTGCGCTCCTCGCGCTGGCGGCGTGTCTTAAAAGCAATGGAAAGCGCCGGACCGGCGCGCATTCATGCCGAGGCCGCAGGCGGGCCGTGCGAGTCGTAAGCCCTCGCATCGGCGCCGCGAAGCGCGGGATGGAAGGTTGCGAGGGGCTGCTCACCACCAAGGCGGAGCTCGATATCAGGCGTCGCGCCAATGGCTGCTGCGCCGGGGTCGTAAGGGACATGTTTGGGAGCCGCCTTGCGCTCGGCGGTCAAAATGCCGCGGACGGTATCGCGAGCGCTCAGCTGCAGCGGCTGGCCGTCCTTGGCGGACGAGGAGACCGAGTTCGCACCGCGGCTGGGGACGATGACCAGATTGCCGCCGAACAGAAGGCCAAGATAGGCGAAGACGGCAATGACCAGCGAGATCGCAACACGACTGCCCATGCGGCGTGCGTCGAGCCTCATCTCGTGATCATCTGGATTTTCAACCTCGTACCGGCTCAACGGCGCAAAAGTCTCTCATTCTTTATCGGGAGAAGGCGTGTCCTCGACTGCAATTGTAGCAGTGTCGGCCTCATCTTCATAGCGCACACTGTCATGATGCACTTGGGCGAGCCGGTCAACCATGCCCATGGCGATTTCGCGTTCGCCCATGATAACAGTGTCTGCACCGTACTCCAGCAATTCATCCACTTCGGCGTCGGAATGCGCGCGGGCGACGATCAGGAGCGAAGGGTTGATGGTGCGCCCTTGGTCGGCAACCCTGCACGCCTCGAATGCGTTGGGGATGGCGATGACGAGACTGCGGGCGCCGGCGATGTTTGCGAGGTCGAGCAGCTCGCGCGAGGCGGCATTGCCGCTGATCGCTTCGATCCCCTGATCCCGCAGTTCGCCGATGCGGTTGCTCGAGTCCTCGATGACAAGGAAGGGCGTGCCCGATGATTTGAGGTTTTGACCGACGATGCTGCCGACACGGCCGTAACCGACAATGATTGCATGCCCGCGAAGCGCCGTCGGCTGCCTGTTCTCCTCTTCCTCTGGCTCGGGCTCTTTAGCCGGCTCTGGCACATTCGTCGCTATCGGCTCTTCGCGCTTTGTCCGCTCCAGCACGCGGCGCAACCGATCGCAGGCGTAGAACAGCAGAGGGTTGAGGATGATCGAGATCAGCGCGCCGGCAAGGATGAGGTCGCGCCCCTCCTCGGGCAGCAGACCGAGCGAGACGCCGAGTGCGGCCAGGATGAAGGAGAATTCGCCGATCTGCCCAAGGCTCGCCGAAATCGTCAGCGCCGTGCCGACAGGTTTGCGGAACAGTCGTACGATCAGGAAGGCGGCGATCGACTTGCCGACCACGATAATGAGAACGGTGGCCAACACTGGCAGCGGTTTATCGATCAGGATGTTCGGATCGAACAGCATGCCGACCGAGACGAAGAAGAGGACCGTGAAGGCATCGCGGAGCGGCAAGCTTTCCTGGGCGGCGCGCTGGCTGAGTTCGCTCTCGGCCAGAACCATGCCGGCAAAGAAGGCGCCGAGCGCCAGCGACACGCCAAACAGCTTCGAGGCACCGAAGGCAACGCCGAGCGCGATCGCAAGCACGCCGAGGCGGAACAGTTCGCGGGATCCAGTGTGCGCGATGCGGTGCATCGTCCAGGGAATGAGGCGGCCCCCGAAAACCAGCATCACCCCGACGAATATCACGACCTTGACCAGGGTCATGACGATGATGCCGCCCATGCCAAGGTCGAGGCCGAGGAGCCGGCTGATCGCGGCTGAAAGCGGCTCTGCCGTCGCATGCTCTCCACCGCCGATGCTGGCGGCTGCCGGGATCAGAACGAGCGCCAGGACCATTGCGAGGTCCTCGACGATCAACCAACCGACCGCGATCCTGCCGCGATCGCTATCGATCAGCCGTCGCTCCTGCAGTGCCTTCAAGAGGACGACTGTCGAAGCGACGGAAAGAGCGAGTCCGAAGACAAGGCTCCCTCCCGTCGGCCATCCCATGAGCGCCCCCAGTCCCCAGCCGAGTAGCGTGGCAAATCCAATCTGCACGATGGCGCCGGGTACCGCAATGCCGCGAACGGAGAGGAGGTCTTTCAGGGAGAAGTGCAGTCCGACGCCGAACATCAGCAGGATGACGCCGATCTCGGCCAGTTCAGGCGCAAGGCTTTGGTCGGCAACAAAGCCCGGCGTATGCGGGCCGGCGAGAACGCCTGCGACGAGATAGCCGACCAGAGGCGGCATTCGGAGCCTGTGGGCGAGCGTGCCGAGAATGAACGCAAGCACGAGGCCTCCGACGATTGTCGAAATCAAAGGCGTATCGTGCGGCATCATTCTCTCCCGAACTGGAAATCCCGTTTAAAACATGACATATATGGCCTATATCAACCAATATGGGTGGTTTGACATTATGGGTCAAGGCGCAAAGGAAACAATTCTGACCCCGGCATTGTGCCGGGCCGCCCGCGGATTGCTTGGCTGGACGCAGCTCGACCTCGCGGAACAGGCCGCCGTGTCGCGCAGCACCATCCGTGACTACGAAGGAAAGCATCACGATATCCATCGTGCAACCGAGGCGCAGTTGCGTCTCGCCTTCGAGCGAGGGGGCGTCGTGTTTGTGGAGGTGGAGGGGACGGGAACATGCCTTGGCCTCCCGTCTACCCCGAAGTGAGGTCCTATTTGCCGGTCAGGCAGGCCGGCGAAATCCTGTAGGAAAAGAAAGTCTTGCCGCGGTAGTAGCCTTCCGTCGGCTGCCAGCTGCGGACCAGCTCAGGCGTTTGGGCGCACTCGACCGGGTGTGTCGTCACAAAAAGCACGTCGTCTGCAACGTCGCTCGGCAGCGCAAAGGTCTGCTCGTAATAGTTGTCAGGCGCGTCGACGGGCGGCTGCGCGTAGATACGGACAGGATCGTTCCTCAGCGTGTGGAACATGTCCGCCAGGAGATCGCGGCTGTCGCTGACAATGATCGAGGTGCCGGACTCCCGCGCCAGCTCGCCAGCCTCGCGGCTGATCGCGCTACGGCCGAGATAGCGCTTCATGATCTCGCTGCCGTTCGGCAGCACCAGCTGGTGCGCAAAGATCGCGGCAAGAGGAAACAGAAAACTCGCCGTGCCATTTATGGCAAGCGACAGGCGCAGGCCCTTGGGCCAGAGGCGGTCAAGCAACCACACGGCAAGGATCGTTCCCGCGATATAGGCCGTCACGCCCCAGTTGGCATAAGCCTTGGCAACCAGCGCCTGGAAGGTGATCAGCACAACGACAGGGATAGACAGCCAGATCAGCAGCTTTTCCCTAGGCTCGCTCTTGCCCTTGAGTGCGCGGACAACGGCCCAGAGCATCGCGGAGAATACGATCGGCCCGACGACGCCGAATTGCGCCGCGAAGAATTCCAGGCCGCCGGCCACATTGACGCCGAGCTTGCTCCAATGCGCGATGTTGGTGGTGTGACGGACCGTTGTTCCGTCATGGGCAAGATTCCACCAGAGATTTGGCGCAGCAACGACAAGCGCAACGATGACGGCTGTGAAAAAATCGCGCCAGGCGATGCGTGCGCTCGGAAGCAGAATGAGCGCGATCAACCCGCCGGGAACGACAAAGAGGATCGCGTATTTCGAGAGGAAGGCGCAGCCGACGGCAAATCCCATGAGGATGGAGAGGCCGACGGAACGCTTCTCGGTCAGGCCGAAATAGGCCCATAGTGCCATCGTCAGGAAAAAGAGAAGCACGACATCGGTCGAGAAGAACACAGATGACAGGGCAACGCCGGGCAGGGTGATGAAGGTCGCGCCGGTCCACCCTTCAATCCTCGGTCCGACAAAGCGGTTGGCCGTCTTCATCAGCATGATCGCGGTCGCCATGTAGATCAGCGGTCCGCTCACCCTGATCCAGTAGATCGACGTCGATCCTGCAAGCTCCGTCATGGCTCGAATGACCCAGGCGATCATCGGCGGCTTCGAGTAGTAGCCGAAATCGAGATTCTGCGACCAGAACCAGTATTGCGCCTCGTCGACGAACAGATCGGTCGTGTCGAAATGGAGGGTGATGACTCGCCAGAGCGTCACGCCAAGAACGATGAGGAGACCAAGTCTGGCAGACATGAATGCAATTCCCGCTGAACTCAAACCGCAGTAAAGCCAAAGATTAACGCACCGGCATGCCGGTGCGTTTGACCACTCGTTACAATCTGGTTGTGGAATTTTAAAGGACGCGCAGGGCAACCTGACTGCGGGTCGCTTCGATACGGTCAAGCAGCGCAACGGCTGCGAGAACAGCGATCGAAAGAACGCACGACCCCAATCCGAAAACAATCATTGCCCAATCCTTCTGACGTCATGTCACGGTTATTTCTGGGCATATACCACAAAGCTTGCCTAGGACTGTAGCAGCGCCGCAACGCAAGCCCAGTAATTCATAGATGGTTATTGGGGCCTGCTGGAAAGTCGACATTCATAAAATACGCATTAACCTTCAGGCAAGGAATTAACCATAAACATTGCATGACACGTCGGAATGGGAAAACTTACTCGTTCCCACCAGGCATGACGCCGCACCGCCGTACCGGTCGATCCGGAATCCATCTCATCAAGCAGCTCCGAAGCAGAATCGACTGATCGGGAGGCTTCACGCCGCCGGCTGCAGCCGAGGCAAGCCACCAATCAGCAGCGTGCACGCTGCGCGGAGCAATAGTTTAATGACGGGCAAGCGCCCGGCATGTGGTTGGGGACAGGTGTTGGGGCAGGAAATGCCATCAGATCAGGCTCGAGGAGCGCAGGCAGGCAGCTTGCGTGAGAGGCTGCGCTTTGCCGGTCTCGACGCCGAACACTGTGATTTGGTCCGGCGCCACCGTCTCGACCTTCAGCAGCATCTGACCGCCGGTCTGCGTGACCTTTTTCAGCGTTTTCAATCGTTTCCAGACGCGGCGCGGAATTTCGAGAGCGAACGTCAGGTCGAGCGCCTCCACGACCTGCAGGCCTCCCACTGGGATGTTCTGACCGATGCGCGTTTTGACAGCCTTTATGCCGAGCGTGTGAAGGTTCTGTCTGATTCCGAAAGCAAGATGGGTCTCGACCCGCGCTGGCATGTCGCGGGTCATGGCGTTGTTCTCGAGCATATCATCGGCGGCCTCGCAACCGAGTTGGCCGGTCGCTCCTTCCTGCCGAGCAGCCGTCGTCGGGCCAAGGAAATCTCCGACCTCATGTCGGCGATCATTCGCCTCGTGATGGTGGATGTCGAGATTGCCATATCCTTGCGTTTCAATGCCTTGCGGGCCACCCAGCAGCGTGCGCTTGCCGATCAGCGCGCCAGTGACAAGGCGGACGTCGCACGCGTATTCGCCGATGTTATCAATGGCCTTGCCACGCGCGACCTCACGGTTCGTGCGACCATCGAGGAAGACGGCGCCCATCGGGATATCGCGCAGGCGCTCAACGGTGCGCTCGATGCCGTCCAGGCCGAATTTCAGGCGATCGCCGAAAAGACGGCGGTTGCCGGAACCTCCGTCCAGACGCTTGGCGATGCGTCGAAGCAATTCGCCGGAAACGCGTCCGTTCATGCCCAGCAGTTGCTCTCCTCTGCAGCTGCGCTTGCCGATCTGTCGGAAAGCGTTCGCCACGGCGCCGCGGGTAGCCGGGCTGCCGAGCAGGCGGCGGCCACGACCCGCGCCGCGGCCGAAGAAAGCGGCCAGGTTGTCGGGCGCGCGATTGCTGCGATGGCGGATATCGAACAGTCTGCCGAGCGGATCGGACAAATCATCGGCGCAATCGACGAGATTGCTTTCCAAACCAATCTGCTGGCGCTGAATGCTGGCATCGAAGCCGCGCGCGCCGGCGATTCCGGACGTGGTTTTGCCGTGGTCGCGCAGGAAGTACGTGCGCTAGCGCAACGCTCGGCGGACGCGGCGCGCGAGATAAAGACGCTAGTGAGCACCACCAAGTCGCAGGTGGATGCCGGCGTCCAGATGGTTGGACGTACGCAGGATTCGATTGGCAGCATCGTTCGCCAGGTCAGTGAGATCAACACGGCGATCGCGATGGTCGCTAATCAGGCCAGCGAACACGCTGCGAACCTTGATGTCGTGACAGCTGACGTGAAGGGCCTCGGCGCCCAGATGACCGATAACGCGGCTTCCGCATCGCGTTCAGCCGAAGGCGCCGACTACCTGCACAGTGTCATCGTCGAACTCGGCCAAACGATCCGCGAGTTTCGTATTGCCCGGCAGAACGCCGAGCCCGCGCGCCCCCCGCCGGTGTTCTCCCCGGCGATCGGCATCAGGCGGACCGCCGATGTCGTGGCCGACGACGAGGACTTCGGATTTGTGCAGCCGGTCGCCTCGGCCGGAGGGCGGATTGTTTACTAACGGACCGGTATATGAGCGCCGCTCACATACGTTGAGCAGTAACCAGGAGACAAGGAAGAGCTGATGGCGGCAAGGAAAACTGGGAAAACGCTGAACCTGTCAGCGGTGCTTGATCTGAACGAAGCAACCATGCTTCGCGACAAGCTCGTCTCGTTGCGCGGCAATGATCTGGCCATCGACGCGTCCGCGGTCGAACGCGTCGGAGCCCTGAGCGCGCAGGTCCTGATGGCAGCCGCCAAGACCTGGGACCAGGACAAGCTCGCCTTCACGTTCAGCAAGGTTTCGGACGCATTTCAGAAAACCATGCAGCTGATTGGTGTCGATATCCATCTGCTCGCCAAGGAGATCCGGCAATGAAGAAAAAAGTGCTTACCGTGGATGATTCACGGACCATAAGGAACATGCTTCTCGTGACCCTCAACAATGCGGGCTTCGAGACGATCCAGGCTGAAGACGGCGTCGAGGGCCTCGAGGTTCTGGAAGAATCCAATCCTGATGTCATCGTCACCGACATCAACATGCCGCGCCTTGACGGTTTCGGCTTTATCGAGGGCGTTCGCCGCAACGACAAGTACCGTGCGATCCCGATCCTGGTCCTGACGACCGAAAGCGATGCGGAAAAGAAGAACCGCGCGCGCCAGGCCGGCGCCACCGGCTGGATCGTCAAGCCTTTCGACCCTGCCAAGCTGATCGATGCCATTGAGCGTGTAACCGCTTAAACCCAGGATTTTCTCCTATGGATATGAACGAAATCAAAGAGATCTTCTTCCAGGAGTGCGAGGAGCAGCTCGCCGAACTGGAATCCGGTCTTCTGAAAATGAATGATGGCGATCGCGATCCGGAAACCGTCAATGCGGTGTTCCGTGCCGTCCATTCGATCAAGGGTGGCGCTGGCGCCTTCGGTCTGGATGATCTCGTCGCTTTCGCGCATGTCTTCGAGACCACACTTGATTGCGTTCGTTCCAACAAGCTTGAGCCGACACAGGATGTCCTGAAGGTCATGTTGAAGTCGGCTGACGTGCTGGCCGACCTGACCAATGCCGCCCGCGACGGCGGCAGCGTTGATGAAAGCCGCAGCCGCGGTCTGGTGAAGGAACTGGAAGCACTCGCCAACGGCGAGCTGCCTACCCCGTCCGCTGGCGTGGAAGCTCCGGTGGCTAAGCCAACGCCTGTCGCCGCCACTCCGGCCCCCAAGCCGACCGATGACAGCGGCTTCCAGCCGATCCCCTTCTCCTTCGACGATTTCAGCGGCGAGGAAGAGGTCGGCTCCGATCTGCCGACTTACGAAATCACCTTCAAGCCGCGTTCGGACCTCTATTCCAAAGGCAACGACGCGACCTTGCTGCTGCGCGATCTCTCCCGCCTCGGCGAGATGAGCGTCTACTGCAACATGGATGCGCTGCCGGGTCTCGACGAGCTCGATGCGGAAGCTGCCTACTTCTATTGGAACATCACGCTCAAGACAGACAAGGGCGAAGATGCGATCCGCACGGTCTTCGAATTTGCCGAGTGGGATTGCGACCTGCAGATCACCGCAGGCGAGGAAAAGGTGACTGCCCCCGAAGCCGAAGAACTGCCGATGATCCCAGTGCCCTTCGACCTGTCGATCCTCGATGATGGCGCGACCGAGGCACCGGCCGAGCAGCCGAAGGCCGACGTGGCCGCTGCGGTTACTGCCGCCGAGACTGCTTCCAACGTCACGCAGATGGCCGCCGCCGCTGCTCGTGTCGAGAAGAAGGAATCGGCTGCCGCCGCTGCCGCAAGTGCAGCTGTCGCCGCCCAGAACAACGCCGCTGCCGGCGCTGGTCAGACCATCCGCGTCGATCTCGACCGCGTCGATCGCCTGATCAACCTCGTCGGCGAGCTCGTCATCAACCAGGCGATGCTTTCGCAGAGCGTCATCGAAAACGACACGACCGGAACGTCATCCATCAACATGGGCCTCGAGGAGCTGCAGCAGCTCACCCGCGAGATCCAGGATTCGGTCATGGCGATCCGCGCCCAGCCGGTAAAGCCGGTCTTCCAGCGCATGTCGCGCATCGTTCGCGAAATCGCCGACATGACGGGCAAGACGATTCGCCTGATCACCGAAGGTGAAAACACCGAAGTCGACAAGACGGTCATCGACAAGCTGGCCGAGCCGCTGACGCACATGATCCGCAACGCCGTTGACCACGGTATCGAAACGCCCGAAAAGCGCGCCGCCGCCGGCAAGAACGTCGAAGGCACGGTTCGCCTGACGGCGAAGCACCGCTCCGGCCGCATCCTGATCGAGCTCGCCGATGACGGCGCCGGCATCAACCGCGAGAAGGTCAAGCAGAAGGCCATCGCCAACGAGCTGATCCCGGCTGACGCCAACCTGACCGACGAAGAAATCGACAACCTGATCTTCTTGCCGGGCTTCTCCACCGCCGACAAGATTTCCGACATTTCCGGTCGCGGCGTCGGTATGGACGTCGTCAAGCGCTCGATTCAGGCGCTCGGCGGCCGCATCAACATCACCTCGAAGCCAGGGCAGGGCTCCGTCTTCACGATGAGCCTGCCGCTGACCCTTGCCGTTCTCGACGGCATGGTCGTCACGGTTGCCGGCCAGACGCTGGTTGTCCCGTTGACGGCGATCGTTGAGACGCTGCAACCGGAAGCCGCCGCGATTCATTCCTTTGGTGCAAACCATCGCCTGATCTCGATCCGTAACAGCTTCTGCCCGCTGGTCGATGTCGGTCGCATCCTGAACTTCCGTGCCACGCAGGCTAATCCTGTCGAAGGAGTCGCTCTTCTCGTCGAATCGGAAGGCGGCGGTCAGCGCGCGCTCATGGTCGATGCGATCCAGGGGCAGCGCCAGGTCGTCATCAAGAGCCTTGAGGCGAACTACACGCACGTTCCGGGTATCGCTGCGGCGACCATCCTCGGCGACGGTCGCGTGGCTCTCATCCTGGATGTCGACGCGGTCGTGGGAGCTTCCCGCGGTCAAGCGTTGAGGCAGGAAGTGTCGCTGGCAGCTGTGGGGTAAGCTATGTCGTATGCCGTAAAAAGTCTGAAGGATGGGGACCGCGAGTTGATCGCGTTCCGCATCGGGGATCAGGAATTTTGCGTGAATGTCATGTCGGTGCGCGAGATCCGCGGATGGACGCCGGCAACGGCGATGCCGCACTCGCCCGGCTATATGAAGGGCGTCATCAATTTGCGCGGTGCGGTGCTGCCGATTATCGATCTGTCGGCTCGCCTCGGCATGCCGGCGACTGTGCCGACGGCGCGACACGTCATCATCGTAGCGCAGGTGCACCGCAAGGTCGTCGGTCTGTTGGTCGATGCCGTGTCCGACATTCTGACCGTCACTGAAGACAATGTGCAGCCGACACCGGAAATCGCATCTGAGCTGCAACGTCAGTTCGCGCGCGGCATCCTGGCGATCGACAAACGCATGATCTGCCTGCTCGAGCTCGAAGCCATTTTCCCCGAAACGGAAAGCGAAGCCGCATGAATGTTCTGAGTGCAAAAGACATGCGGCAGGGAAACCCTGACGAGGTGTTGGCAAGCGGAGAGTACCCGCTGACGCGCCGCGACCTCACGGAAATCGCTGCGATGATCTACTCGGATGCAGGCATCTTCCTGAACGAGACCAAGGCCTCGCTGGTCTACTCGCGGCTGTCGAAGCATATCCGCAATCTGGGCCTTTCCGGATTTCGGGAGTATTGCGCGCTCGTTTCTTCACCGGCGGGTGCGGCGCCGCGCCGCGAGATGCTGTCGCATCTGACGACGAACTTCACGCGCTTCTTCCGCGAGAACCACCACTTCGAGCACCTTCGGGACCATGTGCTGCCAGAACTGCTGCATCGCGCGAAGATGGGCGGTCGGGTTCGTATCTGGTCGGCTGCCTCGTCGGATGGCCAGGAACCCTATTCCATCGCGCTCACCGTCCTGTCGATGATGCCCAACGTCGCCGACTACGATTTCAAGATCCTGGCGACCGATATCGATCCGAAGATTCTGGCGATCGCCCGTGCCGGTGCCTATGACGAGAGCGCGCTCGAAACCGTGTCGCCCGCCATGCGCAAGCAGTGGTTCAGCGAGGTCGAGGTCCAGGGGCGGCGCAAGTTCCAGGTCGACGACCGCGTCAAGCGTCTGATCACCTACAACGAGCTGAACCTGATGGCGCAGTGGCCGTTCAAGGGCAAGTTCGACGTCATCTTCTGTCGGAATGTGGTGATCTACTTCGACGAGCCGACGCAGATGAAGATCTGGTCACGCTTTGCCGAATTGCTGCCTGAGGGCGGCCATCTCTATATCGGCCATTCCGAACGCGTCTCCGGCGACGCCAAGCATGTCTTCGACAATATCGGCATCACCACCTATCGCTACACGACCAAGGGCGTTGGGAGGAAGGCATGAGCGCACCGGCCAAGGTTCTCGTCGTCGACGACTCCGCCACGATGCGCGGCCTGATTACCGCTGTTCTCAGCGCCGATCCCGAGGTCAGCGTCATCGGTCAGGCAGGCGATGCGCTTGAGGCCCGCGAGGCGATCAAGAAGCTCAATCCTGATGTCGTAACGCTCGATATCGAGATGCCGAACATGAACGGTCTCGACTTCCTCGAGAAGATCATGCGGCTCCGCCCGATGCCTGTCATCATGGTCTCGACGTTGACCCATCGCGGCGCCGATGCCTCTCTGGCGGCGCTTGAGATCGGCGCGTTCGACTGCGTCGGCAAGCCGCTCCCGGGCGATGCGCGTCCCTTTGGAGATCTTGCCGAGAAGGTGAAGGCTGCCGCCCGCTCGCAGCGACGCCAGTACCCTCAGCCGGCTCCGGTTGCTCCGCCACCTGCTGTCGCTGACTTCCGCGTCGGCCGCAAGATCGTCGCGATCGGTTCGTCGACCGGCGGCGTCGAGGCGTTGATTGCGGTGCTGCAGAAGTTCCCGGCAAACTGCCCGCCGACGGTTATCACGCAGCACATGCCGCCGACCTTCACCAAGAGCTTCGCGGAACGCCTCAACCGGCTTTGCGCGCCCGTCGTGCAGGAAGCGACCGACGGTGCGCGCCTGGAGATCGGGAAAATCTATCTTGCACCAGGCGGCGAGCGCCACCTGCAGGTTGCCAACGTCCATGCGCCATGCTGCCGCCTCATCGAACGCGATCCGGTGAACGGTCACCGGCCATCCGTCGACGTGCTGTTTGACTCGGTTGCCGAACTGGCAGGCCGCAACGCGGTCGGTGTGATCTTGACCGGCATGGGACGCGACGGTGCCGCCGGCCTCTTGAAGATGCGCCACGCCGGCGCGCGTACGCTCGGCCAGAACGAAAAGACCTCAGTGGTCTACGGCATGCCGAGGGTTGCCTACGAGCTCGGCGCCGTCGAGCAGCAACTGCCCCTCAATGCCATCGGCGAAGAAATTTTGAAAATGACAGCCGCCCGAAAGGAAGGAACTGACTAATGTCTATCGCAGAGAAAATCAAAGTTCTGATCGTCGACGATCAGGTCACGAGCCGTCTGCTGCTCAGCGACGCTCTGACCCAGCTCGGCTTCAAGCAGATTACGGCCGCCGGCGATGGTGAGCAGGGCTTGAAGATCATGACCCAGCAGCCGCATCATCTTGTCATCTCCGATTTCAACATGCCGAAGATGGATGGCCTCGGCTTCCTGCAGGCTGTTCGCGCCAACCCGGCGACGAAGAAAGCCGCCTTCATCATCCTGACGGCGCAGGGTGACCGCGCACTCGTGACGAAAGCGGCCCAGCTTGGTGCCAACAACGTTCTCGCCAAGCCCTTCACGATCGAGAAGATGAAGGCGGCTATCGAGGCCGTATTTGGAGCATTGAAATGAACCTCGATGTTGCGGCCCGCCGCGTTCATATCATCCAGGGCGAATGGAAGGTCCTGAATGATCCGAGCGCGGTACTGACGACCATCCTTGGCTCGTGTGTGGCTGCATGCCTGCGAGATCCCGTGGCAGGCGTTGGAGGAATGAATCACTTCCTTCTGCCAGGGACAGGAAATATGCCGATGACGGGCGCAGACGCCACGCGATATGGCGTCCACCTGATGGAATTGCTGATCAACGGTCTACTGAAGCAAGGGGCGCGTCGCGACCGCCTGGAGGCCAAGATCTTCGGCGGGGCGAAGACGATCTCGACATTCTCGAATGTCGGCGAACAGAACGCCGCCTTTGCGGTGCAGTTCCTGAAGGATGAAGGCATACCGGTCGTCGGCTCCAGCACCGGCGGGGAGCACGGGCGCAAGCTCGAGTACTGGCCGGTCTCGGGACGCGCTCGGCAGTATCCGCTCACCGGTGCGGAAACGCAGAGAACCGTTGCGCTTGAGCAGCGTCCGGTCGCTCCGCAGAAACCCGTCGAAAACAGCATCGAATTCTTCTGAGGGCAAGGACCTTACTAATGACTGTGAATGCCATGACAGAGCAGCCGTCGCCCGCCGAAGCCCTGCCTGATGTCCTGATGCGTATCGTCGCGGAGTTGCACGACGTCGCTTACCTGATCGAGCGCATCGAACCACAGCTCCTCGACGTCGGGGGCGGCGAACTGCTGAACTCGCCGGAAAGCATGAAGGTGATGCAGGGAATTGATCTTGCCGTGCAGAAGACGCGCGGTCTTGCCGAGTTCATAGATACCATCACGGGCGAGATTCCGCAGGACTGGTCTGTCGATGTCGCAACGGCCCTGAGCCTGGTGAAGCTCAGTGAAATGCAGCGCGCTCTCAGCGGGGCGGCGCGCTATAGCAGTGTTCAGCCGCTGGCGAAGGCAGCCGGAGACTTCGACTTCTTCTGATCCGGCCTGCTCGCACCCTCCGAAACGTTCGCACAAGTTTCGGCACCTATTGTCCACATGAGGCAACAAGCCTGCTTTGTCTGGATGGTCGTGCGAGAACAGAATGAATCTGTTAAATCAATTAGTTCAAATTTTTAAGAACTTCAGTTCGCTAGGACGGAATCGCTTGCTGGCGTTGGCGGGCGTGGGTGTCGTTTCCGTGGTACTCATCCTGGCGGCGGCCTTTTTGGTCAATAAGCCGGCCCAGGAAACGCTTTATGTCGGGCTTGATACGCCCGATCTGAACCAGATCAGCATTGCGCTCGCCGAGGCAAATATCGGTTTCCAGGTCGGAACGGATGGCTCCAGCATCACAGTTCCCGCCGGTATGACCGGCAAGGCGCGTCTCCTGCTCGCCGAGCGCGGCCTCCCGAACAGCGCCAACGCCGGCTATGAACTCTTTGACAACGTGGGCTCTCTCGGCCTGACGTCGTTCATGCAGGAAGTCACCCGGGTTCGCGCGCTCGAAGGTGAAATTGGCCGCACGATCCAGTCGATCTCCGGCATTACGGCAGCACGCGTCCATATTGTCATGCCCGAGGTCGGCAACTTCCGCAAAGCCGAACAGAAGCCGACCGCTTCCGTCATGATTCGCGCAAGTGTCGCGGCCGGCCGCACCGCGGCGACTTCGATCCGCCACCTTGTTGCGTCTGCCGTTCCCGGCCTCGATGTCGCCGATGTTACCATCCTCGACTCCGCAGGCCAGTTGCTCGCTTCGGGCGACGAGGCCAGCAACAGCTCGCTGAACCGTTCTCTGAACATCGTCCAGAACGTCCAGGGCGAAGTTGAAACCAACATCGACAAGGCACTCGCGCCCTTCCTCGGCATGGATAACTTCCGCTCCAGCGTCACCGCGGAATTGAATACCGATAGCCAGCAGATCCAGGAAACTGTCTACGATCCGGAATCGAAGGTCGAGCGCTCGATCCGCACGACCAAGGAAGCCTCTCAGTCGCTGCAGAAGCAGTCCGACAACGCGACGACGGTCGAGCAGAACATCCCGCAGGCGGCACCGGACTCGGGCGGACCCAACGGTCCCGAATCGCAAGACAAGTCCGACAAGAAAGAAGAGCAGACCAACTACGAGATCAACAGCAAGACCACTGCCACGACGCGCAACAGCTACAAGATCGAAAAGCTCTCCGTTGCAGTCGTCGTTAACAAGGGGCGCATTGCTCAGATGGTCGGCGAGCCGGCGGACCAGGCAAAGATCGATGCCTATCTCGCGGAGATGCAGAAGATCGTGGCATCCGCCGCTGGCATCAACAACAATCGCGGCGACATGGTGACCGTTACGGCCATGGACTTCCTGGAGAACCAGCTTCTCGAGGAAACCGGCGGCGGCGTCCGTGTCATGGAAATGCTGAGCCGCAATCTCGCAGGCATCATCAACTCGCTCGCTTTCGTCGCAGTTGCCTTCCTTGTGGTCTGGATGGGCGTCCGCCCGATGATCCGCAGCGTGACCGGCAACGGCGCCGCGGTCATCGGCGACACGTCGCCGGAAAGCGCCGGCCTCGAACTTCCCGATTTCGCTCCGGCGGGTGGCGTGGGCACCGGTGCTGCGCTCATGGATGGCTTCGGTTCGGACTTCGGCTTCGACAGCACTGAGGACCTGCTCAGCCTCGGCGACGACGACGGCAACTTCAATCGTCGCGTCAAGGAAGGCCCGGAACGCAAACTGGCGCGCATGGTCGAGATCAACGAGGAGCGCGCCGCGAAAATCCTCAGAAAATGGGCGGTCGACAACGCCGCGTAATGAAAGGCCGGGCAACCGGCCTTTTTCTTTTGCCCGTCTACTGCACCGCGATCGGCACAGTTTTGCCATCGCTCGGGCGCGCACGCGAAGATTTCTGAGGATAGGCTTGACACAGGGCTGAAATAGCTGCGCGTTTTACGCGAATCGTATTGTCAGGATTCCCCGAATCACTTTAATTTTAGAATTCATTAACAAGCGGAATTTCCGTGCGAATCAACGCACAAAGTGCGGGCGATGTAAATCCCGAGAACTCGGAGATGGCGAAGTTTACCACCTAGTGTAGTGTTGGATGGTTCGCGGAGGGGGCGCAATTTGCTCAAGGGCCGCGGATCGGGTTTCTGTCGTAGTGGTTCGCGGCCGCGGGGTTTTTGCCAATGGATATGCAGATATTGCAGGCTCTGAAGAGCGACACGCAGAAGGCAAACTTCGTTGGCATCGCAGCGACAAACCTGTCTTCGCGTGACGAACTGATCGCGCAGCTCTGCGAGATTTCGAGCACGGGGCGGTTGCAACCCGGCCTGCGCGCCCTGACCGACTATGTCGGCGCCTCGCACTACCTCCTGGCGCGGGCGGATCTCGTTCAGGAAGCGGGGCTCGATTTCGTGGTCTCGTCTGACTGGCCGTTCGATCTTGTCACCAATCTGGCGCATACCTTCGTTGGCGGCTTTGCCCGTGCGACGGAGATCGAAAAGTGTATGCAGCTGTTCCAGCCGCATTTCGCGCTCCTGCCGGATTCCGCGGATGCGCCAGACGGCGCCAGCCGCCAGTACTGTTCGTTGATGTTTAACATCGGACGCTCGCGCCTGGTGCTGATGTTCCTGTTCGATGACGGTTTCATTCTGTCGCAGGAGCGCTTGCGCGACGTGGGGCTCTTGTCCGCCTATTTCACGAGTTTCCTGCAGTGCGGCGCCGCCAAGGCCGACCGGGACTTCGAGCTGACCGATCGCGAACTGGAATGCCTTTTCTGGATCGCCGAGGGCAAAACGAGCGATGAGATTGCGATGATCCTCGGCATCTCTCGCAACACCATCAACAACTACATCACCAGTGTCATGCGAAAGACGGCGACGAAGACTCGTTCCGAGGCCATCGCATTCGCGGTCAGGAACAATCTCGTCTAAGGGGACGGCGTTATGGGGCAGTCGTCCGGTCGATCGATAGGAAATTCGGAAACAATGCGCGGCGTGCGGGTCAGCAAGGTCGCTAGTCGGTCCGACCTGTTTCCGCGTCTCATCGGCATGCAGAAGCTCGCCGACGCCCAGAATTTCGCTGTCTATCGAATCAGCGGTGCCGGCGTCCCGGGAAAGCAGCGTTTGGTCTGCGAACTGGAAAACTGGGGATCGGTGAACAGCGGCTTCAGTGGCGCATTCATCGACGCTCATGGCGAGGCGCTACTTGATCATATCGAGAAGTCGCTTCTTCCAGTCGTATGGGCTGGCGGGCTTGATCGCGCCGCTCCGGGGCCGGCAAGCATTGCACCTTTCATGACGCGCCTGAAGGGCGGCCTGACTCCCTTTTCCGGCATGGCGTTTCCGGTGCGCCTCGGCGCCGTTGGCAACGGCTTCGTTGTCTTTACGGGCGATGACCTCGAGCCGGCCAGCGATATGATCGTCGAACTGCACGTGAGATCGTGCCAGATCATGATCGACCTGCTTTCGCTCGACGAGCGCCGCGTGGCGGCTGCCGAAGCTCTCAGCGAACGCGAAATTGCCTGCCTGCAGCTTGCTGGAGACGGGCGCATCAGCGAAGAGATTGCAGAGAAGCTTGGTCTCTCGGTGCATACCGTCAACGCCTATCTCGGTTCGGCAACGATCAAGCTGGATTCGGTCAATCGAATCCAGGCGATCGCAAAGGCCATCCGTCTTG
Source organism: Rhizobium sp. 01T417 (assembly GCF_056398905.1). NCBI lineage: Bacteria > Pseudomonadati > Pseudomonadota > Alphaproteobacteria > Hyphomicrobiales > Rhizobiaceae > Rhizobium > Rhizobium sp. 01T417. Next base: position 30,903 of record NZ_JBFTQH010000038.1, read on the forward strand.
GATATATCAGCTGACGAGAAGCCGTGTGGGCTTTAGCCCGCCAAAGCCTGCAATGGTTCGACGTTATAGCGTGCGTCGCGCAGGCTTTGCTCGAGGAAAACAGTGTTTTCGTCGGGATCCGCCGAAGGGTTCTGGAACGCGATGTGGTTGATCTCGATGCCGGCGTGCGCCTCTGCAAGCATCAGCTGCGCATAGATCGTGACGCCGCGCGGCTTGATCTCAAGGTCGATGACCACTTCGGGCTTGCCGCCCCACTCTAGCGTGTAGCTGCCGCCATGGCCGAAATTGACCGTGCCGGGGTGGAAGAAGAGCTCGGCCGCTGACGATACGAGATCGGAAAGATTGCCGTAATACTCGAAGCGCAGAAGAGAGATGAGATCCGAGGCGTCCAGAAGCCGCAATTCCGTGGCAACGGGGCTGATGGCTTCAGCCAGGATTTTTTCACGCTGGGCAGAGTAGGGGCATTTTTTCATTCGGCTATCTTACCCGTTTGTTCTTGGCTTGCGCCGCGTAAACCCGATGGATGAGTTCCGCGACTGCCTTATAGAATACAGACGGTATGACACTATCGACCGAGACTTGCGCAAACATGGAGCGCGCGAGCGGCGGGTCTTCGAAAACGGGGATCCCATTCTTTTCCGCGATCTCCCTGATTTTCAATGCAATTAGGTCTTGCCCCTTGGCGACAACGACAGGCGCGTCGTTTTCCTCACGCACATAGCGCAGGGCGACGGCAAAGTGAGTCGGGTTGGCGATTACGAGCGTCGCGCGATCGACATTGGCAATCATGCGGCGGCGGGCACGGTCACGCATGAGCGAGCGCTGGCGGCTCTTGACGAAGGGGTCACCCTGCGACTGCTTGTTCTCTTCCTTGACCTCGTGCCGCGTCATCTTCAGTTCGGTGAACCAGTGGTAGCGCGTCCAGAAGAAGTCGGCGATGGCGACGACGGCTGTGGCGATCAGGACGACGATGGTGATCTTTTGCATCGACGTCATCATCCGCGTGAAGATCGTTTGCGGATCGGAGAACATCGCATCGATCGCGCTGAAGTATTCGCTCTTCAGCGCAAAGAACATGACGACGCCGACGATCACAATCTTCGTCAGCGATTTGCCGAACTCGATGAGGCCAGGCAGGCTGAACAGCCGCGACCATCCCTTGGCGATCGAAATGCGCGAAAACTGCGGCCGTATGCGCTCGAGCACCGGCGTTGGCAGGTTCTGCGAGATGGACGCGGCAACGCCAAACGCCATGAACAGGATGAAGGCGGGCGCGAGGAAGGCCGCCGAAACCCAGGCGAGGTGAACGAACAGGGAGAGCGCGTCCGGCCCGGTTTCGAGTTTCCATTGGTCGGGCTGCTCGAAAATGTCCTTCAGCGCCTCGCCGACCTTGCTGAGCCCACTCGGCAGGAAGAAGATGATATAGACGAAGGTGGCAAGCACGGTGGCAAACAGTGGCACCTCGCGCGAGAACGGCACGTTGCCTTTCTCGGCAGCGTCGCTTTTCTTCTTCGCTGTCGGGTCTTCTGTTTTGCTGTCCTTGTCGTCGTCGGCCAAGGCCGAAGCCCTCCATCAAAAAGAAACGGCCGCGCCAGGGCGCGGCCTTTCCTAGAAGGTATCTCCCTTTCGCCGCGGCGATCAACCGCAGCGGCCGGGAAGAGGTGCTTCGTACACAACAACAGCGGCTTAGGCCGCGGCCGAGCCTTCGCCTTCGGTCTCCTTGAGCTGGATTTGCCCGGAGTTTGCCAGGCGAATCGCTTCCTGGGCGATGGCGCGCCGGGCGATTGCGATTTCGCGCGGATTGATGCCAACGGTGCCGCTCTGCAGATCCGATTCGATCATGCGGCGCTGGCGCGGGCTGATCGATGCGAGGACGGCCTCGCGCATGTCGGCAGACGAGCCGCGCAACGCCATGGTCAGGATGTCGGACGAGATATCGTTCATGAGCATGACGCGGCTGCGCTGCGGCATGAGCATGAGGTCGTCGAAGAGGAAGATCTTCGGACGGACCTTGTTGACCGATTCGCGGCTGATCGATTCGAGCGAGGTGAGCAGGGTATCGACCTGCGGCTTGTCCATCTCGTTCATCAGTTCCGCAACCTTCGTCGAGCCGATCGAATTCTTCTCGGCGTCGATCTCTGCCAGCAGGCTTAGCACCTGCTTTTCGATGATCTGCGCGGCCTTGGGGCTGACGGCCTTGAGGTTGACGGTACGGTTCATGATGTCCGCGCGGCGGCCGTCCGGAATCTGCATCAGAACCTTGGCGCCGAATGAGGAGGGCATCATGGAGAGAATATAGGCGACAGTCTGCGGATGTTCGCGCAGGAGGAACTTGCCGATGAAGGCCGGGTCGCCTTCGCCGAGGCGATCCCAGATCGACGTCTCGTATGCCTGGAAGGTGGTGCGACGGCCAAGCAGGCTGTCGACTTCGTCGGGCGTGAGACCCTCTTCAAGGATGCTCTCGATCGCCTTGGCATTATCCATGAGGCCTGCACCCTCGGTGAACAGGTCCTCGAATTCGGCGACAAGTCCGAGCAATTCATCCGGCGGGATCGCACGCAGCGTTTGCGCCGAGCCGATGATCGTCTGCAGCTCGGCCTGCGTGAAATATTTCAACAGCCTGCCGGCGACCCCTTTCCCCATGGCGAGGAGAACGGCCGCCGCCTTTTCAGCCTGGGTCAACGGTTTCTCGGCTAGCGCGCCGCCGAAATCGTCAAAGTCCATCATGGTCTAACCTCTCCGTCCCTGCACCGGGATCAGGCTTTCTTTGTACTCAGAACTTCTATCAGTTTGACGCCGAAACGCGTGTCGTCGTTTTCCAGAACGGTGATCTCGCCGCGAGCGATCTTGCGGCCGTTCACCATGATTTCGACCGGCTCACCGATCTTCTTGTCGAGCGCGATGGTTGCGCCCTCGTTAAGGTTCATCAGGCCGGCGACCTGCATGCGGCTGCTGCCGAGCATGATCTGAACGTCGATCGGGATATCCATGATCAGGTCGAGGTTCGACTGCATGGCGCTGCCGAGCGGGGCAGGTTCGGAAGCGATCGCACCAAACGAGCTGTCGCCGAAGTTGGCAGAGCCACCAAAATCGGATGTTGCGCCGAAATCGTCGCCACCAAATGCGGGCTCTGCCGCATCTCCGAAACCGCCGCCAAAGGTTGACAGGTCGGTGCTGCCGCTAAAGGCGTCGGCCTCTCCAGCAAAATCCGGCAGGCCGCCGTCCGCGTCGGTCTTCAGGACGCCGCGCAGGTCATCGATGGCCTGATCAAGCTCGGCCTCGTTGCCCGGGAGCTCCATTGAAAGGTCACTGTTCTTGGGTGTTTTCTTCGTCGCCATGAAATCACTATTCCAGTTGAAACTTGCCTCAAGCTGCCGTGGCAGCCCGGTTGGAAAATGGGCTAATTCATCAAGTGGCGGATGAGCTCGTCATCCGAATTAATCGTATCCTTCACCCGGACGGTATAATGTTCGCCCGAACGTCCAAACTCGCAGATGTACAATTCCTTGCTGTTGGCGCTGACTTCGACGCGGACGTCGCCGCGGTCGTGGAAGGGGATGACATCGCCAGCCGCAAGTTTCGAAATGGTCCGCAGCGTCAGGTCCTGCAGACGGATCTTTGCGTCGAGCGTCACCGGCGAGCGGCGCACCTGCTCGCTGAGCTGATCACTCCATTCGGTCGATTTAGCCGACTGGCCCTTGGCCTTCGGAGCCGTCACCGTCGTCTTCAGCAGGGCAGCCTGGGGAACGATCAGCGAGAAATCCGAGGTGATGCCGGAGAGCGTGATCGACATGTTGATCGCGGCCGCGAACTCGTCGGGCTTGTCTTCGGCCGGCTTGATCCGTGTTTCGAACGCATGCGGAAACTCAAGCACTGGCTCGAAGCCGCCAGGCGCGTTCACTGCCGAACGAAGGACATTGGCGAACTTGTCGAAGGCCATGACCGCAAGCTCGAGCTCGATCACGGAGAGCAGGCGATCCGCCGGCTGCTCGACGGCGTCTGCCGCCGCACCCAGCAAGTGTTCCATCAGGGTGATGATGAAGCTGTTGCCGCAGGCAAGCGTAATGTTTGGTGACCAGTTGCGGAGCGTCGCATCGACGAGCGTCGTATTGTCGCCGAGGTTGGCGACCAGCTCGTTCTTGTGCCCGCTGTCGCAACCGAGATAGGCCACTTCGACGTCGAGGTTCGTCTCGCTCTTGATGATGTCGGGCAGAAAGACGACGTAGACTTCGCCGAATCCGCTGCAGATCTTCTCGACGGTGGCCTTGTCGCCCAGCCTGCCGGTCAGTTTGGCAAGAAGGGCTTCGCCCATGAGGGGTTTCTTGAGGGGAGCGTTCATGACCGTTTACGCCGCCTTGTTCTCGCCGCCGGGATTCATCATTTCCTGCTCGACCGCGTCGATCGAAGGACGCTCGTAGGCCGAAATTGTCTTGCGGCCGTATTCGAGCGCGACCTGCGGCACCGAGCCGTTCATGTAGGCAAGCAGGGTCTGCTTGACGATGACGTAGAGGCGATGCTGCTTGGTGCGGACGATCTTGATCTGGGAAATGATCGGCGAACACACGCAATAGGACAGGATGATGCCGAGGAAGGTGCCGACGAGCGCCGAGCCGATCAGGTGGCCGAGGACCTCAGGCGAATCGTTGATGTGCGCCATGGCCTTGATGACACCGAGAACGGCGGCGACGATACCGATCGCGGGGAAGGCGTCGCCCATGATCTGGATGGCGTGATAGGGCTTCATCTTGTCGTGAAGGATCGTGTTGATCTCTTCGTCCATCAGTGCTTCGATCTCATGCGAGCGGGCATTGCCGATGATGATCAGCCGGACGTAGTCGCAGATGAACGCCGTCAGTTCCTTGTTCTTGAGGATCGTCGGCGCGGACTGGAAGATCGAGGATTCGGCCGGATTGTCGATATGGGCTTCGATCTCGTTGCGAGACTTCGTGCGAAGATCGCGCATCAGGGAGTAGAGGACACCAAGCGTATCGAGATAATTCCGTTCCTTCGGCACCGTGTGCTTGAAGGCTTCGACGAGCGCCTTGCCGGAATCCTTCACCACCTTCATCGGGTTGCCCATGACGAAGCTGCCCAGGCCGGCGCCGCCGATGATGACTAGCTCGAACGGCTGCCAGAGCGCGTCCACGTGGCCACCCATCGCCATGAAGCTGCCGACGATACAGCCGCAGGTAATCACAAATCCGATAATGATATTCATCGTCAGTCCAAACCTGATCGTTATTTTCAACTCAACGGATAGGGCTGCTGGCTTGCGTGAGGCTGATGATAGTCCCTGCAAATCAAGCTTTTGCATGCCAGCTTCGCGCAAGCATTTGCTGTCATGTTGTCGGTGACGAATGGGCATCCGTGCCCGTTTCTGAGGTGCCGCCTCAGCGAAATTCGTGGTCGAACCGACTGCAAACACCCGGATTTCGTACCGTTCATCGCCAATGCAGGAGCCTATCGGGATGCAATCCGGTCTTTATGTTTCTTTGTCGTCGCAGATCGCACTCGAACGTCGCCTCACCACCATCGCCGACAACATGGCGAACGTGAACACGACGGGCTTCCGCGGGACGGAGGTGAAATTCGACGAGATGCTCGGCGAGACCGGCAACAAGATCAATGCGAAGATCGCCTATGTGTCCCAGGGCAACGACTATCTCTCCGGCGATACTGGCGAGTTCGAGCACACCGGAAACATGCTCGACTTCGCGATCAAGGGGGATGCCTGGTTCTCGGTCGACACGCCGGCCGGCAAAGTTCTGACCAAGGATGGCCGCTTCACGATGAAGGAAAACGGCGAGCTCGTTTCCGTTCGAGGTTACGCTGTTCTCGACGCCGGCGGTGCGCCGGTGACGCTCAACACGGCTGCTGGCGAACCGAAGGTCGGCTCTGACGGATTGATCTACCAGGACGGCAAGCAGGTCGGTTCGCTGGGTCTCTTCGAGGCCGATATCAGCAAGGGCTATCTGCGCTACGAGAATAGCGGCATCATGACGACCGAGCAGCCACGCGCCGTCACCGATCGTTTCAATGTCGGTGTCCGGCAGGGCTATCTCGAAAATTCCAACGTCAACGCGATGCGCGAAATTACGCAGCTGATCGAAGTCAATCGCGCCTTCGAGAGTATGACGTCGCTCTCGAAGGACAGCGAGACTTCGTTCAGCGAGGCGATCAAGACGCTCGGCGGCAGCCGCTGAACGGGGCCTGAAGCATGAGCAATACGCCGCTCACCGAATCCGACCTTTCGCCGAAGCTCACGCATCTCGCGGGGCTCGTGTCGCGCTATTCGAGCCCCGAATTCCTGGTCGCCCCCGGCGGTCACGTCCAGACGATCGCGGCCGGCCACTACACCGTGACCGGCCTGTCGCGCCATGTGCGGCTCGGAGAATTCGTCGCCCACAAGTCGCCGACCGGCATCCACCTCGGCGAAGTGGTTCGCGTCGAGCCTGAACTGACCTATGTCTGCCCGATCGAGCCGGGCGAGCCGATCGGCATCCATGATACGGTCATCCGCAAGGGTGCATTCCGCATCTCTCCGGCGGACAGCTGGTGCGGGCGCACCATCAACGCGCTGTGCGAGCCGATCGATGGCCTCGGTCCCATTGTCGAGGGGCTCGGCCGCCGCTCCATTTCGAACACGGCGCCGCCGTCCATGACGCGGAAGCGCGTGGAGACAGGCTTCAAGACGGGCGTTCGCGCTATCGACATTTTCTCGCCGCTCTGCCTCGGCCAGCGCCTCGGCATTTTCGCAGGCTCGGGCGTCGGTAAGTCGACGCTGCTGTCCATGCTGGCCCGTGCGGATGCTTTCGACAAGGTCGTCATCGCGCTTGTGGGTGAACGTGGCCGCGAAGTGCGCGAATTCATCGAGGACACGCTTGGCGACAACATGAAGAAGGCGATCGCCGTCGTCGCGACGAGTGACGAGAGCCCGATGCTGCGCAAGATGGCGCCGCTGACAGCGGTCACCATCGCCGAGCATTTCCGCGATCAGGGCGACAACGTGCTCTTGATCGTCGACAGCGTTACCCGATTTGCCCACGCGATCCGCGAGGTCGCGACTGCGTCGGGTGAACCGCCGATCGCCCGTGGCTATCCCGCCTCGGTCTTCACCGAGCTGCCGCGCCTGCTGGAGCGTGCCGGACCCGGACCGGAGGGGACCGGAACGATCACCGCGATCATTTCCATCCTCGTCGATGGTGACAACCACAACGACCCGATCGCCGACTCGACGCGCGGCATTCTGGACGGCCACATCGTCCTGCAGCGTAGTCTGGCGGAGGAAGGGCGTTACCCACCGATCGATCCGCTGGCCTCGATCTCGCGTTTGGCGCGCAAGGCCTGGACCCCGGATCAGGAGAAGCTGGTGTCTCGCCTGAAGACGCTCATCCACCGCTTCGAGGAAACACGCGACCTGCGCCTGATCGGCGGCTATCGCCCGGGCGCCGATCCTGATCTCGATATGGCGGTCAGGCAGGTACCGATTATTTACGATGTTTTGAAACAGTCGCCCGGCGATAGCGATTCGAGGGATGCCTTTGCCGATCTGGCCGGCGCCCTGAAAGCCGCGGCCGGCATCGGCGGCCAGCCGAGTATCCGCAGGTAGAGAGGCGCGACGTGACAGATTTCGATGACGATGAGAAGATCGCCCCGCTGAAGCCCCTGCGGCGCAAAACCGTCTTTCTCGACCGCGCCCTGACAATTACCGGCCTTACCCTGGCGGCGGCGTCCGCCTTCTTTCCGTGGTACGTCTTCTTTAACGAGGACAAGTTCGGCATCAATGTCGCGCAGGGCGACCGGACACGCGACCTTCCCGACTGGCCGGCACGAAACGTCTTCAGCGTTTCGCCCCTCGCGATGGCCAACAAGAACCGATACGACAAGAAGCCCGAGATCCCCGTCGATCCGCTGACGACCGCGACGGTCTCCAACATTGGCAAGGAAGACGATAAGGGTCCGCCGGCCGAGGATCAGCCGTTCCCCGGTAAATCCGGCTTTCGCCTCCTTCACGTGGCAAACGGCCGTGCCTTGATCGAAGATACCTCAGGCATGTACGTCGTTCAGGTGGGATCCATTCTGCCGGACGAAAGCCGGTTGGCGACGCTGGAGGAACGTGATGGCAAATGGGTCATCATCACCTCCAAGGGTGATGTCTATCAGCATAATTGAGCGTGCACCGCTCTCAAGCGCATCAGTCGAAGGCTCCACCGGATACGGTCGGAGCCTTCGTCCCGTTATGGGAGTGCGCGCCCGGCAGCCACGGAATGTCGGACCGCATTCTCCGTAAGTCTGACGCAAGATTACCGTCCTAGGTTCGCCCCAGTAAAAACGGAGAGTTCCCATGCAACCGATTCAACTTTTCGACTTGGCGTCGCGGCAGGCCGAATGGCTGACGATCCGTCAGGAGGTTGTGGCCGGCAACATCGCGAACGCGAATACGCCGAAATATCGCGCCAAAGACATCACGCCTTTCCAGGCCACCCTCGACCGGTCGGACATTACTATGGCGCGCACGAATGCTGCGCACCTGACCGGCAACGATCTCGGCACGAAAAGCGACATCGACGTCAAGGACGCGGCCCTTGACCAGGAGATCGGCGTGCAGGAGTCCGGCAACACGGTCGGTCTCGCCGAGGAACTCACGAAGTCCGGTGAAATCAAGCGTCAGTACGATCTGAACACGTCGCTCGTAAGCTCGTTCAATCGTCTGATGCTGATGACAGTGAAGAGCTAAGATCATGGATCCTTTGTCAGCAGCACTCAAAATCGCGGGATCCGGGCTTGAAGCGCAATCGACGCGCCTTCGCATCGTGTCCGAAAACATCGCCAACGCACGCTCGACCGGCGACACGCCCGGTGCCGATCCCTACCGTCGCAAGACCATCACCTTCGGCGAAGCGGTCGATCGCGCCAATGGCGTCACGACCGTCAACGTCAAGAAGTTCGGTGTCGACGAATCGAAGTTCATCACTGAATTCGACCCCTCCAATCCGGCTGCGGACGAGAAGGGCATCGTCAAACTCCCGAACGTCAACATGCTGGTCGAGATGGCCGACATGCGCGAAGCAAACCGTTCGTATGACGCCAACCTGCAGACCATCAAGCAATCCCGCGACCTGATTTCGTCGACAATCGACCTTCTGAAGAGCCAATAATCATGATCAACAACGTCAATAGCGTCAGCTCCCTGTCGATGACCCGCGGCCTTGCCGCCATCGAGAAGGACCGCTCCACAGCTTCATCGGCGGCAGAAAGTGCTGCAAACGACGGCGGCTTTGGCGCGGTTCTCACCAATGTTGCGACGGGCGCCGTCAATACCCTCAAGAATGCAGAAAGCATGTCCTTTGCCGGCATCAAGGGCACCGCGACGACGCGTGAAGTCGTCGATGCCGTCATGCAGGCACAGCAGACCCTTCAGACTGCGATCGCCATTCGCGACAAGGTCGTTTCGGCCTTTCTCGACGTTACCCGCATGCAGATGTAATTGATTTGAGGACGAAGCCATGAGAGCGCTTGCCATTGCTGCGACGGGTATGGATGCCCAGCAGACCAATCTTGAAGTCATCGCCAACAACATCGCGAACATCAACACGACCGGCTTCAAGCGCGCTCGCGCTGAATTCACGGACCTGTTGTATCAGACCGAGCGCGCCAAGGGCGTTTCGAACCGCGCGAACCAGGCGATCGTACCTGAAGGTGCGAACATCGGTCTCGGCGTCCAGACGGCCGCCGTCCGCAACCTACACATCCAGGGCGAGCTTTCGCAGACCGGCAACGACCTCGACGTAGCGCTTATTGGTCGCGGCTTCTTCCAGATCCAGGCGCCCGATGGCACGACGCTCTACACGCGCGCTGGCGCGTTCAATAAAAACGAGACTGGCCAGATCGTCACCACCGACGGTTACCTGGTAGCGCCTAATATCACGATCCCGCAGGGTTCGACGCAAGTGACCATCAGCCGCTCGGGCGAAGTTTCGGCGAAGCTGCCGGGCGACACCGATCCGACCGTGCTCGGCCAGCTGCAGATCGCCGACTTCGTCAACGAGGCCGGCCTTCAGCCTCTCGGCGACAACCTCTTTCAGCAGACACCTGCGTCGGGCGATCCCGTGGTCGGCACGCCCGACGAAGAAGGCTTCGGCTACATGAAGCAGGGCTACCTCGAATCGTCGAACGTCGACCCGGTGAAGGAAATCACCGAACTGATATCGGCGCAGCGCGCCTATGAAATGAACTCCAAGGTCATCACCACCGCCGACGAAATGGCCTCCATCGTCAGCAAGAACCTGAAGTAATCGGGAAGGGCCGAAACATGATGTTTTGCCGGGTCAAAGGTATCCTCGGATGGGCGGCAGCCGCCGCCGTTGCGATCACCGCATTTGCCATGCCGCAGGCAGCAGCCGCTGCCGGCATGGGATATGCCGTCGTTCCGATGACGACCATCTACCCCGGCGAAACCGTTTCCGGCGCCCAGCTCCAGGAAGTGGAAGTGACCAACCCCAACCTCAAGGGCGACTATGCAAAGTCGATCCGCCAGGTCGAAGGGATGATTTCGAAGCGCACGCTCCTGCCGGGGCGCACGATCTCCGTCTCGGCGCTGCGAGAGCCCTATACCGTGACGCGCGGCTCCTCGACCCGTCTTATCTTCACGCTCGGCGCGATGACGATCTCGGCGGCCGGCTCGCCGCTCGAGGATGGTATGACGGGGCAGCTCATCCGCGTTCGCAACATGGATTCCGGCGTGATTGTCAGCGGCACCGTGCTCGCAGACGGCACCATACACGTGGCCGCAAAATGAAGATGTTTTTTCGCCTATTCGTAGCCCTCGCGTTTCTGTCTCCGAATGTCCTGGCCGTCACGCCCGCTGCGGCGATGAACTCGCGCATCAAGGACATTGCCTCCCTGCAGGCCGGACGCGACAACCAGCTGATTGGCTACGGTCTGGTCGTCGGTCTTCAGGGCACCGGCGACGGTTTCCGCGCTTCCCCGTTTACCGAGCAGTCGATGCGCGCCATGCTGCAGAACCTCGGCATCTCCACGCAGGGCACCCAGTCCAACGCGAAGAACACCGCAGCTGTCATGGTGACAGCAAATCTGCCACCCTATGCCAGTCCCGGCAGCCGCATCGACGTGAACGTCAGTTCGCTTGGCGACGCGACTTCGCTGCGCGGCGGCACACTGATCATGACGTCGCTGTCGGGCGCCGACGGCCAGATTTATGCTGTCGCGCAGGGCTCGGTCGTGGTCTCGGGTTTCACCGCCCAGGGCCAGGCCGCGACGGTAACCGAGGGTGTGACGACCGCTGGACGGGTGCCGGGCGGCGCCATCATCGAACGTGAACTGCCCTCGCGCTTCAAGGATTCCGTCAATCTCGTCCTGCAACTGCGCAACCCGGACTTCTCGACGGCGATCCGCATTGCCGATGTCGTCAATGGCTATGCTTCCACTCGCTTCGGCGGCCCGGTAGCAGAAGCCAAGGACGCGCAGGAGGTCATCGTCCAGAAGCCGAGAACGGCGGACCTGACGCGCCTGATGGCCGATCTGGAGAATCTTATCGTCGAGACCGACACGCCCGCCAAGGTCGTGGTGAACGAGCGAACGGGAACGATCGTCATCGGCGCGGACGTGCGCGTGTCGCCGGTTGCCGTCAGCTATGGTACTCTCACTGTCCAGGTAACCGAGACACCGCAGATCATTCAGCCAGAGCCGTTCTCGCGCGGTGTGACCGCCGTGCAGCCGCAGACCGACATCGCTGCGCAGAAGACGGGCGGCAAGGTGGCTCTGCTGGATGGGCCTGATCTCAGGACGCTCGTGGCGGGTCTCAACAATATCGGCGTCAAGCCGGATGGCATCATTGCCATCCTCCAGGGCATCAAATCAGCCGGCGCGCTGCAAGCGGAGCTCGTCCTGCAATGATGAAGAATATGGCCTTGTCAGACTTGCTTCAGCGGCTTGCACTGCCTGCGATGGCCGTCGTGGCGTTGTCCATTCCCGGCGCCTTCGCACAGGAACAGCCGTCGCCGAGGGGTGAAATGACATCGCAGGAGGAGATCAAGCAGTTCTGCACGAACATTGCCGATCCCGCGCGCGACCAGCGCTATCTGCTGCAGAAGCAGGAACTCGAGAAGCTTCGCGCCGACGTCGATTCCCGCATTGCGGAAATGAGCAAGCGCAAAGAGGAATATCAGGACTGGCTGAAGCGCCGTGATGATTTCCTCAAGCAGGCCGAAGCGGGCCTCACCGATATCTATAAGAAAATGAAACCGGACGCAGCCGCATCACAGCTGCAAGAGGTGAAGATCGAAGTGGCGGCCGCCGTCATCATGCGGCTGAACGCGACCCAGTCGAGCTTGATCCTCAATGAGATGGATCCGCAGAAGGCCGCGGTCATCGCCAATATCATCGCCAGCGCGTCCGATCCCAATACGTCGAAGGACCCCTCATGAACATGCGTTTTCAGGTCGCGATCGCCGCCGTCGCCCTTCTTGCAGGCTGCGCATCGCCGCAGGCTGTCAATGAGATCGGTCGCGCCCCAGCCATGAGCCCGATCGGCAGCGGCCTTGCTTATGGCCAGACGCCGCAGATGGCGCTTTATCCGAAGCAGCCGCGCCAGGTCGCGCAGGGCTATTCTCTCTGGAGCGACTCGCAGGCCGCCCTCTTCAAGGATGCGCGCGCGCTGAATGTCGGCGACATCCTGACCGTCGATATCCAGATCAACGACAAGGCGAAGTTCGAGAACGACACCAGCCGCAGCCGGACCAACTCGAGCGGCCTGAACTGGGATGTGAACGCCAACGTCATGGGTTGGAATCCTCAGTCGAAGACCGATGTGACCTACGGTTCGGATACCAGTACCGACGGCAAGGGCAAGATCGACCGGTCCGAGACGCTGAAGCTCATGGTCGCCGCCGTCGTCACCGGTATCCTCGAGAACGGCAACCTCGTGATCAGCGGTTCTCAGGAGGTTCGCGTCAACCAGGAGATCCGCATTCTCAACGTTGCCGGTATCGTGCGCCCGCAGGACGTGAACTCCGACAACCAGATTTCCTACGAGAAGATTGCTGAAGCGCGCATCTCCTACGGCGGTCGCGGCCGCCTGATGGAAGTACAGCAGCCGCCGCGCGGCCAGCAGGCCGTCGATCTCTTCTCGCCGCTCTGAGGCACACATCATGGCAGAGACAGAAACCGCTGGGGGCCAGTCGAAAAAGGCCACAATAATGACGATCGTCGGGCTTGCGGTCCTGACGCTGCTCGGCGCCGGCGGCGGCTGGGTGGTCGGTGACATGGTCGCGCCCAGCATCAAAGGCGCCGAGCAGGCGGAACAGGCCAAGGCAGCCAAGGACGAGGCCGCGCAGAAAAAGGAAGGCGAGGCGGGCCTGCCTCGCATTTCGACGGAAGCCAACAACATCGTTCAACTCGAGCCCATCACCACGAACCTTGCCTATCCCTCAGAAAGCCTAGTTCGCCTGGAAGTCGCGCTGCTCTTTAACGGCCCGCCGGACGTCAAGGTCGCCGAGGATGTCCATCAGGACATCCTCGCCTATGTCCGTACGGTTTCGCTGCAGCAGATCGAGGGACCGCGAGGCTTCGAATATCTTAAGGATGACATCCAGGAGCGTGTTGACCTTCGCGCGCAAGGGCGCGTATCGAAGGTCATGTTCAGGACCTTCGTCGTCGAATGATTCGATTCATATTGTTATTCGCTGCCATGATGGCGGCACCGGAGCTGGCCCATGCGCAGCAGCTCCCATCAAACCTTTTGAACTTGCCGGTCGACGGTTCGGTTGCGGCATGGATCATCAGAACATTCGGCCTGTTGACCGTTCTTTCGGTCGCTCCGGGCATCCTGATCATGGTGACGAGCTTCCCGCGCTTCATCATTGCATTCTCGATCCTGCGATCGGGAATGGGCCTGTCTTCCACGCCCTCCAACATGATCCTCCTGTCGCTCGCGTTGTTCATGACTTTCTACGTCATGCAGCCCACGTTCGATCAGGCATGGCAGACCGGCGTCCAGCCGCTCCTGTCGAACCAGCTCGACGAGCAGCAGGCGGTGGCGCGTATCGCCGAGCCCTTCCGGGGATTCATGGCGAACAACACCCGCGACAAGGATCTGGCGCTTTTCGTGGATCTGGCGCGCGAGCGTGGCCAGACTGTCGAGACCGGCGAGAAGATCGACTACCGCGTCCTCATTCCGGCTTTCATGATTTCGGAAATCCGCCGCGGCTTCGAGATAGGCTTTCTCGTCGTCCTTCCTTTCCTGGTCATCGATCTGATCGTCGCCACCATCACCATGGCAATGGGCATGATGATGCTGCCGCCGACCTCGATCTCGCTGCCATTCAAGATTCTCTTCTTCGTGCTCATCGACGGCTGGAACCTGTTGGTCGGAAGTCTGGTCCGCTCGTTCCACTGACGAGGTTTCGCGGCTTCACGCTCCACACAACAAAAAGCCCGCTGGCGTTCACCGGCGGGCTTATACATTGCGAGGCCGGTGCATCGGTTATGATGCACCGGCCTCGTTTGCCATTGAGGTGATTGCAACACCGCAGTGACGATGCGCAGAGCGGTTGGTCCTAGCGGGCCTGAACTTTCGTTCGTAAAAAAGCAGAACCCTTTG